>JAYVVO010000335.1:0-4317 GCA_043786955.1 Saprospiraceae bacterium | reverse complement strand
CCAACTTTATTTAACGCTGGTACGCCGAAACCGCAACTCTCGTCTTGTTTCTTACTTTCAATGACGGAAGACAGCATCGAAGGTATTTTTGAGACGTTGTCGCGTTGCGCAAAAATTTCTCAATCGGCTGGTGGTATCGGACTTTCTGCACATAATATTCGTGCAACCGGTAGTTATATAAAGGGAACGGGTGGCACATCAAACGGAATAATTCCGATGGTGCGCGTTTTTAACGACACTGCGCGTTACGTTGACCAAGGTGGAGGAAAACGCAAAGGCGCATTTGCCATGTATTTAGAGCCTTGGCATGCCGATGTTTTTGAATTTTTGGAGTTGAAAAAAAATCACGGCAAAGAAGAAATGCGTGCGCGCGATTTATTTTATGCGCTTTGGATTCCAGACTTATTCATGCAACGCGTGAAGGACAATGGGAATTGGTCTTTGTTCTGTCCGAACGAAGCGCCCAATTTATTCGATGTTTATGGTGGCGAGTTCGAAGCCTTGTATCACCGATATGAGCGCGAAGGAAAAGCGCGCCGACAAGTACCTGCGCGCGAACTTTGGAATAAAATTTTAGAATCTCAGATAGAAACGGGAACGCCGTATTTACTCTATAAAGATCCTGCGAATAAAAAATCGAATCAAAAAAATCTCGGTACCATTCGTTCATCGAACTTGTGTACGGAAATTATGGAGTACACCTCGAAAGATGAGGTGGCAGTTTGTAACTTAGCCTCGTTGTCGTTACCAAAATTCGTTGATAAGAAAACACAAACTTTCGATTTCAAAGAATTATTCAATATTACGCGCGTTGTTACGCGTAACTTGAATAAAATTATTGACATCAATTACTATCCGATTATTGAAGCAGAGCGTTCAAATTTTCGCCATCGCCCGATTGGTATTGGTGTGCAAGGTTTAGCCGATGCTTTCATTATGCTTCGTATGCCGTTCGACTCGGAGCAAGCCGCAAAACTCAACATTGATATTTTCGAGACTATTTATTTTGCAGCCATGACGGAATCCGTTGCGCTTGCTGAAAAATTAGGTCATTACGAAACTTTTCCAGGTTCACCGCTCAGCAAAGGCGAATTTCAATTCGATATGTGGGGTGTTAAACCATCGAATCGTTGGGATTGGGAAGCATTGCGCCAAAAAGTTATGAAAACAGGTGCGCGCAATTCTTTGCTTTTAGCACCGATGCCTACCGCTTCAACATCACAAATTTTGGGTAATAACGAATGTTTCGAGCCTTACACAACAAATATTTATACGCGCAGAACACTTTCGGGTGAGCACATCGTAGTAAACAAGCATTTACTCAACGATTTAGTGCATTTGGGTTTATGGAATGAAGAGGCGCGCCAAGTTTTAATTGCAGCGAATGGTTCGGTTCAAAATATCGAAGGTATTCCAGAAGATTTCAAACAATTGTACAAAACGTCATGGGAAATGTCCATGAAAGCCATCATAAACATGGCGGCGGATCGCGGTGCATTTATTTGTCAAAGTCAATCGTTGAATTTATTCGTGGAAAACGCCTCGTTTGCAAAACTTACTTCGATGCACTTTTACGCTTGGGAAAAAGGATTAAAAACGGGTATGTATTATTTGCGCACGCGTCCTGCGGTAGATCCGATTAAATTTACGCTCTCTGCAAAACACCAACGTGTTCAAGCAGAAGTTTCTGAAGCGCATTTACCACTGCAAAATACGGTTGTTAAACCCGTGCCATTCGCAGAATTGCATAAAAATAATGAGGTTAAAGAATTTGCATTTGCTAAAACGATGAACGATACAACGCTCGAAGTGGAAGATAATTCGTTTTGTAGTTTAGATGATCCCGATTGCGTGGCGTGTAGTGCTTAATTTAGTTGTTCGTTGTTAGTTGATAGTTGTTCGTTCACGATTTTGCGAATGACTATCAACAAACAACCACGACGAACAACTATCAACCAACAACGAACAACGAAAATGCGTATAATTTCAGGAAAATTTAAAGGGCGAAAGTTTTTTCCGCCCGCCGATAAATGGCCTACGCGTCCGACGACAGATTTTGCTAAAGAGGGTCTGTTCAATATTCTCACCAATCATTTTGATTTTGAAGATATTGAAGTGCTTGATTTATTTGGTGGAACGGGTAATCATACTTATGAATTTGTTTCGCGTGGATGCAACAGTGTAACGTATGTAGATAAGCATCCGCCCGCTGTAAAATTTGTTAAAGAAGCGGCTAAAATTTTAGACATCGAACAAAATATATTTATCAATCAAGGCGATGTGTTCATGTTTATTGATAGATGCAAAAAACAGTTCGATTATATTTTTGCAGGACCGCCATACGGTTTACCAGCTTTAGATTCTATTCCAGATAAAATTTTTGCGCAAAATTTATTGCGCGGCGAAGGTTGGTTTGTGCTCGAACACAATCCAAATCATAATTTTACAAATCATCCCAACTTTTTTGATGTGAGAAATTACGGAAAGACTATTTTTACATTTTTTAAAAATAGAAGCGAAGTTCAGGCTGTAAATTTTTCAGAGTAAAAATCATGAAAAATATTTTATCTTGTCGCTAATTTCGTAAATAATTAATCTTAAAGTTTTGAAGAATACACTGCGCGTAGCCATTTTAGATTTAAACAACAACGAAACCAATCGCGGCATAGGTTACATCAAACACAGTATTGAAAGTTATGGCGATAAATTTGAGTGGACGCTGTTTGATGTGCGCCATAAATTAGAAATTGCAGATTTAAATTTTGATGTTTATGTTTCATCGGGTGGACCAGGTTCGCCTTTCGATTTCTCGGGTAGTTGGAACGTAAAATATTTTTCGCTCCTGAGCGATATCGTAAGTTTTAACGCTACCGCTTCAGAAAAAACAAAAAAACACGTTTTTTTTATTTGTCACTCCTTCCAAATTGCGTGTCAGTTTTTTAAAGTGGGAACAATTACGGCGCGAAACTCGAAATCGTTTGGAACTTTTCCATGCTACCGAACGGCGCAAGGTGCAAAAGATGATTTACTTAAAAATTTAAATAACCCATTTTGGATTGCAGATTTTCGCGATTACCAAGTTTTAAATACGCATCCAGAAGTTTTTGAGGAAAAAGGTTTTAAATTATTGGCGCGCGAAATGCCACAAACCGATAAATCGGAACGCGCGATAATGGCGATTCGTTTTTCGGACACAATCGTTGGTACGCAATTTCATCCTGAAGCCGATGCTAAAGGAATGCTAACCTATTTTCAATTACCAGATAGAAAGGAAACAATTGTTAAAAATTTTGGAATGCGCCGTTACAATACAATGGTGCGCGATTTAGCCGATAAAACAAAAATCGAATCTACTTTTAATACAGTGCTCCCTTATTTTTTTGATAATGCCCTAAAAATTAAATCATGACATTACCACTGACGTTAGAACGCGACCTTGTTTTTTTTGATGTTGAAACAACGGGTTTAAACGTTATACGCGACCGTATTGTGCAAATCGGCATTTTAAAATTTCCAAAAAATGGAAGTGATGGTGTTGAAATGAAACTTCTTATAAACCCAGGCATTCCGATTTCTGAAGAATCAATGAGTATTCACGGATTAACGCCGAAAGATTTAGCGAATAAACCCACCTTCGCCCAAGTGGCGCAAAAAATATCTGATTTTATTGGGAACGCCGATTTAGCAGGTTACAACGCGGCGCGTTTCGATATTCCAATGTTGATTGAGGAGTTTTCGCGCGTGGGCATGGAATTTAATATCGATAAACGCCGCATCATTGATGTGCAGCGTATTTTTTATAAAATGGAACCGCGTACACTGCGCGCTGCGCTGAAATTTTATTGTAAAGAAGAACTCGTTGATGCACACGATGCTATGGCAGATGTATTTGCAACGGCGAAAGTTTTTGCAGGTCAGTTGGCGCATTATGCCGAAAAAGATTTAGTGGACGAAGAAAATAATAAAGTGGAAGCACCGATTCAACCGAATATTCAAGTGCTCCACGATTTTACAACCGATTTCAGAATGTTGGATGCGACGCAAAAATTGCGCTACGATCACAACGGCGTGGTTGTTTTTAATTTTGGAAAATATATAAATCAACCTGTTTTAGAAGTTTTTGCAAAAGATAAAAATTACTATCATTGGATTCTTGAGAAAGAATTTTCGGCACAAGTAAAGCAAATTGTAAAAAAATTAGTGAGAGAAAATGAAAAAGCAAAAACGTAGGGCATACAATTATGCCCAAAAATAAAAAAACTATAAATGATAAACGAATACCGCCTCTGCTGCGTTTAAACACTATGAGTCTTACTT
>JAYVVO010000334.1:0-11882 GCA_043786955.1 Saprospiraceae bacterium | reverse complement strand
AAATGGCAGTGTTGGAAGCCAAACTTAAATCAGAAAAAGCAAACGCGTTTATGAAATACAAACCCGAAATTGTTTCTCAAATAGAAAAAGAAATAATCGCGCGTTGGTTTTACGAAAGTGGCTCGGCACAAATAAACTTGCGCAACGATGCCGAAATTAAAGCAGCACTTGCGGTGCTTTCCGATAAAGCGCGGTATAATGATATTTTGAAAAAAAAGTAGAGAATGGAGATGACATCTATTTTAGAAACTGAACGACTGAGTCTTCGAGAATTTAATACTGCTGATGCTGCGTTTATCATTCAATTGCTCAACAGCGAAGGTTGGTTAAAATTTATTGGCGACCGACACATTAAAACGATTGAACAAGCTGAAAATTATTTAACCAACGGACCCATGAAAAGCTATTCCGTCAATGGTTTTGGGCTTTCGATGGTAGAATTAAAAAACACGCACACACCGATCGGTATGTGTGGACTCATTAAACGCGACAACTTGCCCGACATAGATATTGGTTTTGCTTTTTTAGAAGAATTTATGGGAAATGGATATGCTTTTGAGATTGCTCAAGCGACTATAAATTTTGCAAAAGAAAGTCTCAAGAAAGAAACTATTTTAGCCATTACTATACCTACTAATGTGCGGTCAATTAATTTATTAAAAAAGATAGGGATGAAGTTTGAAAAGAACTTCTCTTTCGAGGGTTCAACAGAGGAGCTAATGTTATTTAGGAATAAATAATGATGTTATGTCTGAAACTTAATTTGATTTTTGCCTCAATTTGTTTTTCCAATTAAATTTTAATCCTTTAAACCGTTTTTATACCTTCGAAAATATTTTTAGCTCCAAGATTTACCATCATTGCTTTAAAATTTTTCTTTCCTTTCAAATTTTCTTTTAATTTTGCATTCAAGCTGCCTGTACATCCTGCTTTTGTCAGGCTTCTTTTTACGTTTTTTAAAAAGGTTAAGCGACTCTGCCGCTTGCGTAACATCAAAACTTTCGTAAAAGCATCAATTGTAAATTAACGACTCATTACTATTTTTGCTTTAAAACCCTTCTAATCTACTCTAAACAAAGTATTAATGGGCTATGAACTCAACCAAATTTTTTGGATAAGTGAATTATACAACTTTAATAACTAATTATGTAACCATTAAACTGTTAAATAAGCGTACATTTGGTGATGAAAAATACTTTTCACATATTACATTCTATATTATGTTCAACAAACTACTATTTTCCCTTCTTACCTTCTATCTTTTTTCTTTGCCCTACCAAATTATTGGTCAAACAGGATATGTATTATTTACAGCCTCAGGAGCAATAAATAATACTGGTGCTACAGTTGTTACGGGCGACATCGGCACAAATGTAGGCGCTTTTAATGGATTTCCTCCGGGTTTTATTGTAGGGAAATCGCACGTGGCAGATCCATCATCAACGCAAGCAGCAGCTGATGTTGCAATTGCTTACGGTAATTTAAGTGCTCAAACTTGCAATTCCACTTTACTTGTAACTCTTGGAAATGGACAAATTATTACACCCGGTGTTTACTGCACAACTGCAGCTTCAACCATCAATGGAGATTTAATTTTTGACGCAAAAGGAGATCCAAACGCAATGTTTATTGTTAAAATCGATGGTACTTTATCTACTTCTGCTGGTTCTAGAATTGTACTTTTGAATGGTGCTGGTTGTACAAACGTGATTTTTCAAGTCAACGGTGCTGTTACTTTGGGTGCAGGCTCATCATTTAAAGGCTCAATTATTGCTTCTGGAGCATTAAATTTTTTAGCAGGGGCATCGCTTGGAGGCAAAGCTTTTACTACTGCAGGTGCTATTAATTTGAATACGAATAACGTAACTATCGCCGTACAACCTATTGTATCGCTTACTGTAACGCCCACGACCTGCGGAAAAAGTAACGGATCAATTTTAGTAACAACCAATGCTTCAAGTCCAACATATGTTTGGAGTGTGGCAGGTGTGACAGGAAATAATCCAATGAACTTAGCATCTGGAAATTATACAGTCACCGTCACCGATGGTTTAACAGGCTGTTCTGCTATTGCGAGTACAATCGTTGGAACTTCAAGTAATATTACAGCAACTATTTTAGCTAAGCCAACAACTTGTGGAATAAATAACGGATCAATTCTTGTAACGACAAATGCGTCTTTACCTATATTTACTTGGAGTGTGGTAGGTGTGACAGGAAATAATCCAATGAACTTAGCATCGGGTAATTATACAGTAACCGTCACTGATGCTTCAACAAACTGTTCTGTTACTGCTGGTGTAACGGTAGGAGCTTCAAATGGTATTACAGCAACTGCCGTTGCTATGCCAACAACTTGTGGAAAAAACAACGGATCAATTTCGGTAACAACCAGTGCCACTAATCCTACATTTGCTTGGAGTGTGCCAGGCGTGACAGGAAATAATCCAATGAACTTAGCATCGGGTAATTATACAGTAACCGTCACCGATGCTTTAACAGGCTGTTTTGTTACTGCGAGTGCAACGGTAGGAGCTTCAAATGGTATTATTGCAAGTGCCGTTGCTATGCCAACTTCTTGTAGATCAAATAGCGGTTCAATTCTCGTTACAACGAGTGCTACTAATCCAATGTTTACTTGGAATGTTGCAGGCGTGACAGGAAATAATCCAATGAACTTACCTGCTGGAAATTACATAGTTACTGTTACTGATGTTACAACAGGCTGTTTTGTTATTGCGAGTGCAACGGTTGGAAATTCAGGTAATATTACAGCAACTGCCGTTGCAACACCAACAACTTGTGGAAAAAATAACGGATCAATTTTAGTAACAACCAATGCCACTAATCCAACATTTGCTTGGAGTGTGGCAAATGTAACAGGAAGTAATCCAATGAACTTAGCATCGGGTAATTATACAGTAACCGTCACCGATGGTACATCAGGTTGTACTTTTATTACCAGTGCAACGGTAGGAGCTTCAAATGGTATTACAGCAAGTGCCGTTGCTATGCCAACAACTTGTGGAATAAATAACGGATCAATTCTAGTAACAACAAATGCGTCTTCACCTACATTTACTTGGAGTGTGGCAGGTGTAGTAGGAAATAATCCAATGAACTTAGCATCGGGTAATTATACAGTAACCGTCACCGATGGTAAAACAGGCTGTTTTGTTACTACGAGTGCAACGGTAGGAGCTTCAAATGGTATTACAGCAAGTGCCGTAGCTATGCCAACTGCTTGTGGAAAAAATAGCGGTTCAATTCTCGTTACAACGAATGCTACAAATCCAATGTTTACTTGGAGTGTTGCAGGCGTGACAGGATATAATCCAATGAACTTAGCAGCTGGAAATTATACAGTCACCGTCACCGATGGTACAACAGGTTGTACTTTTATTGCCAGTGCAACTATTGGAAATTCAAATGGTATTACAGCAAGTGCCGTTGCAACACCAACAACTTGTGGAAAAAATAACGGATCAATTTCAGTAACAACTAATGCCACTAATCCGAGATTTACTTGGAATGTTGCAGGTGTAACAGGAAGTAATCCAATGAACTTAGCATCGGGTAATTATACAGTTACAGTTACTGATGGTACAACAGGTTGTACTTTCATTGTATCTGCTACAGTGCAATCGAATCAGACTGTGAATTGTAATATTACAAGTACTAATGCAAATCCAAATTGTAATAACCCAACCACACAACTTTGTGTGCAAACAGGTTATACCTCTTATTCATGGAGCACGGGTGCTAACACAGCGTGCATTACTGTAAATACTTCCGGAAATTATTCAGTAACTGTTACTGATGCTAACGGTTGCAGTAGTAATTGCAATATTATTATTAATGTCGCCGCATCCGTAACGCCTGTTATTGTCGCCACTGGCGCAACAACTTTTTGTAATGGTGACTCCGTCATTCTTTCAGGAAATAATAATGGCGGTACTTGGAGTAATGGTGCAAAAACACCTACAATTACTGTTACTACGCCTGGCGATTATTTTTTTACGCTCACTAATAATTGTGGCACATTCACTTCAAACCATATTGTTGTTAAAGTTGATTTTCCAGCTGTACCATCGGTCATAACTACTGACAATTCTACAAGTTTTTGTGAAGGTGGTCAAGTAACGCTTACTGCTTATAGTGCTGACCCTTGGAATACGGCAACATGGAATACTGGTGCAACAACTCCCGTCATTACTGTCACTACCAATGGCGATTATTATATCATCAATACAAATAAGTGTGGAAGTGTGACTTCAAACCATATTACGACTAAAGTTTTTGCATTACCGAATGCAATAGCTGGTAAAGACACGACAATTTGTGGTGGCGAAAGCGTTCAACTTGGTGCAAAGGCAATTGCAGGACGAAAATATAAATGGACTCCTGCTTTAGGGTTAAGTTCTGATACAGTTTCAAATCCCGTTGCGAAGCCAATAATTACAACAATATATATTTTAACAGAAAGCACCGACTCGATTAGTAGTACAAGCATAGGTTGTCAAAAATCAAATTCAGTTACAATCACAGTTACAAATCCTCTTTGTAATATTACAGTAACAGGAACATTATGTCAAGGACGTGCGAAGCAACTTTGTGTCCCTAAAGATGCTTTACAATATGCTTGGAGTACAGGTGAAAATACGAATTGTATTTCTGTCACCGATTTAGGCACCTATTCTGTTTCTATCACCAATGCAAAAGGTTGTAAAAGTATTTGTAGTCAACAAGTAACAGCTGATACTTTTTCCAATTGTACATTTGGTGCAACGGTTTCGCTCGTTACCGATATTAATTGTCAAGGCAGTGCTTCGGGAGTAGTAATGGCGAATGCTGTTGGAGGTGTCGCTCCTTACACGTATTTATGGAGTAATAATTATCATGAAAAAATAATTCAAAATTTAGTTGCAGGTACTTACTTCGTGACAATAACTGATAAAAATTGCTGTACTGCCGTGGCTCAAATAACAATTGTAGATGCAGTTTGTGTAAATATTATTAATGCCGGTACAATTTCAGGCAATCAATCTTTTTGCAAACAAAGCGATCTACAACCTATAACCGAACTCACACCAGCTTCAGGTGGTTCAGGCGATATCGTTTACATGTGGATGTATTCTACGGTTGAAGGCGACTTCGGTCAATCGCATTACCAACTTGTGCCAGGAAGCGGAAACACAAAAAATTTAACAGTTTTCCCGAACGTCTCAGTTAAAACTTATTTTGTGCGCTGCGTGAGTAGAAAAGGTTGTTGCAATTTCTTTGAGTCAAATATTATTACAAAATTTCCGACCGTCAATACTTTAATTATGGGCGAAGCCACTTTTTGTGTAAACACGGTCGTTAATTTTTCTACACCGACGAACAGTTACAATACAACGTACTTTTGGACAGCTACAAATGCAACGAACACGTCGAGTACTTCTAATACTTTTTCCACAAAATTTATTAATGCTGGTTTACAAACCGTGCACGTTACTGTGAGTAAAGATGGTTGTGTCGGTGAGTTTACAAAATACATCAATGCGGTTAATTGCCAGAGTGCGTCGGGTTCTTTTTTCAATTTTACGGTTGAGTCTAAAAATTCTAAGAACGTAAATTTGAATTGGAAAACAATTAATGAAATTGTTGCAAGCAACTACGAAGTGGAACATTCAGACGACGGCACTAATTTTTACATGATGGCAAAAGTTGCATCGCTGAACGGAAAAACTAATAATTATGATTTTGTGTACGACGATCCGAAAATGGGAAGCAATTTCTTTCGCATAAAACACAATGAGGATAATGGCGACGTGACGTATTCAGAAATTCGTCAATCGGTTATTGGTTCGCAAGAACTCATAGCATATCCGAATCCGACTTCTAATAAATTGTATATCGAAATGTTGAGTATGAACTCAAGCGACGGAACGTTTCAAATTTTTAATACGCTTGGTAAATTAATGATAAATCAAAAGTATGAGAAAGATCAAAATCGTTACGAAGTTGACATGAACTATTTGCCGACAGGTACTTTTATTTTACGCGTCTTGAATGACGAAGGCGTAAGTAGAACTGTGAAAATTAATAAAGAGTAAGGCTTATGAGGTGATAATTGTTTCTGAAAGGGCACAAGTATGTGCCCTTTTAGAAATAATTCGTAAAGCCTTTCGTGAATCTTAAAATATCGCGATACAATCGTTTGTAGTGGTACATACTTGTGCCCGCAGATTAAAACTGCAACTAACAACTAAATTTTTTCTTATCATGGAGCAAAACAAGGGTATCATTTTTATAAAATTTAAAGTTCTTCCAGAAAAAATGGAAGCACTGATTGAACACTTATTAGCTACACCGGAAAATTTAGATGAGACAGAAGTTAGCACAGAAATTTTTTTTAGTAAATAAATCGAACGCAAGATGTGGATAAGGACTAAAAGATTAGGAGATGAAATAATATTTTTAGATTATTTCTGATTCTAAATTTTCACCTCTAAACTATTAAATGCTATGTTCAAAATTTTTTTAGTTTTATTACTCATTGGGTTTACAGGATTTCAAAATTTACGCGCGCAAGATGTTCCTTCACCGAAAGACAGCGTACCTGCTTTGCTCACTAAAAAGCAAAATGATGCCATAGATAAACAGCGCGAAACTGATAGTCTGCTGAATGTAGAATATAGAACGCGACGCGACGCTATGAATAATAAAGGTACGAAAGGCGATACGGGTAAGCACTCAACTTTTAGAATGAATAAGGAAGGGGTGAATCCAGATTCCGCTATGAACCATACGCCAAAACTAAATGGCGATTTAAATATTAATCATGAACCTGCAAAGAGTGGGGATTCAATTTTTAATCGCGTACCGCGGATGTATGATGAAGTAGTATTGCCTGATATCAAGAAAAAAAACAGTAAAATGTTGAAAGTTGATAGCGCAAAGACAAAACATGTGCCGCGTTCCGCTCTCAAAAATCCATCCACCCCGCATCCTAATTTGAATAATATTGTGCACGAAGGTTTTACAATGTTAAAGGGCAAAATGATGGAAATGAAAGAAAAGGGTTTAACACCGATGAATTTTAATATTACATTGGTTGATGGAACTTATGTTTCGCACGATGGCATCATTACAAAAAAGAACGGTACTAAAGTAAAGTTTAAGGACGGTGACTTTATTGATTTTTACGGAAGAATGAATAAATAACTCTTAGTTAAGTTTGGTTATCTATAATTTCACTTAACTGTTTTAAAAACCCTACGCGATATACTTTTCGTTAATTTTAAATAATGTTGAGGTGCGCTGCACCTTTTCGTTTTTTAATCGTGGTCTTCTACGAAACGAAGTTTCCCTGAAATATTGAGAGGCTTTAAACTTCTCCACGTCACCTCACTAAGTAATTAGTACCGATAAAATTAACTTTAAAAATGAATGTGGGAAATTTACAACTTAACGAAAAAATTATGTAACACAATGATTTATGAATACCTGCAACTTTGCATCATTAAGGACAAGGAATAGGTAATAAAGGAAAATAAATATTTTGCTTTTCCTTAAAAAATTTATTCTTTAAAAAATTGTTCTTTAAAATTTAAAACCTCATTTTTAACACTTTAAACTCATTAAATTGAAAAAGTTACTATTGGTTTTGTTGGTTGGTTCATTTTTGACTAACACACTTTCAGCGCAAAGCGCTGACACCGATAATCGTTCGAAAATCAGCTTTGGCCTTAAATTAGGTGCCAACTATTCAAACGTTTATAATTCTGAAGGTCAATCCTTCGTAGCAGATGGCAAATTTGGTTTTGCGGCTGGTGCATTTTTAGGAATTCCTATTGGCTCTTATGTAGGCATCCAACCTGAAATTTTATTTTCGCAAAAAGGATTTAAAGCTTCTGGTTCCATTTTAGGCGGTACTTATAATTTTACACGGACTACAAATTACTTGGACGTTCCAATATTTTTAGCGATAAAACCTGCACAAGGTTTTTCAATTGTCCTTGGTCCGCAATTTTCCTATTTGTTAAGTCAGACGGATGATTACGGCATATTAACAGTTACGCAGAAACAAGAATTTGACAATCAGAACATTCGTAAAAATATTTTTGCTTTCGTTGCTGGTGTTGATATTGAAATTTCACCCGTTGTTTTAGGTTTGCGCGCCGGTTATGATCTCCAAAAAAATAATGGCGATGGTACTTCAACTGCACCGAATTATAAAAATGCTTGGTATCAAGCCACACTCGCTTATAAACTATTTTAGTAAGAAATAGGGAATAAGGAACAGCGAGTAAGGAACAGGGAATAGTTGAAGAACTATTCCCTGTTTTGTTTTTATAAACGAACATCAAAATCACAAATATCTGTCTGTATGTACGATTGTTCCTTATTCCTTGTTCCCTCTTCCTTATAACTTATTCCCTCTTCCTTATTCCCTATAACTATTCAAAGCTTCTTTCAACTCTTCGCATGCTTGCAAGCAAATGTCTTCAAGTTCCGTCACTATTTCACGAATACCTTCCGATGCGGTTTGTTGGCTCGCGTATTCCTGAATTTTTTTTGCCATCATTTCAAAATCGGAACTCATCCCCATAATAGCAAATGAAGGAATCATTTTATGCACTGATGATTGCAATAAAGCCCAATCTTGTTTCAAAAAACTTTCTTTCATGGCGCTCACAAGAGGCGGTGTTTGCTCTAAATAGAGCGAAATCATTTCCGACATGAGTTTAGGATTTGATTTGGTGCGTTGTAACAAATAAGCTAAGTCAGTATATTTTATTTTTTGTTTTTGTTGGGGCGTTGCCTGCAACGTCTCTACCGCCACTGGTTTTTTTACTAAATTAATAATTTTAGAATAGAGCAAACGCTCATCAATTGGTTTTGCGATGTAATCGTTCATGCCAACAGCTTTGCATCGAGCAACATCCACTGTAGTAACATCGGCGGTGAGTGCAACAATAGGAATTTGAGAGTGCAATGTGTTGCGAATATAATCCGTCGCTTCAAAGCCATTCATTTCAGGCATTTGTAAATCCATTAAAATAATATCGTACGATTTTGTTTCTAATTTTTCAATGGCAATTTTACCGTTCGCTGCCATATCGCGTTCAAATCCGTAATCGTCTAAAAGGGTTTTCATCAGCAGTTGATTGAGTGCCATGTCTTCGACGACTAAAACTTTGATGCCTTTGTTTTCGTTATCTAGCTCAATTATTTCAGGAATTAATTCGGCTGAAGCATTTGTTTTCTTAAAATTTAATGTAAAACTAAATGTTGAGCCTTTATCAATTTCACTGAAAACTTCGAGGCTGCCACCTTGCCCTTCTACCAATTGTTTGACGATAGCTAAACCTAAACCAGTTCCGCCATATAAGCGCGAAGTACCTGTGGATGCTTGGTGAAAGTTTTCAAAAATATTTTCTATTTTATTTTTGGCGATACCGATGCCAGTATCAACTACAGAAAATTCAAGAGTAACTTGCTCTTCTGTTTGTTGAATGAGATTTACGCTGAAAATAATTTTACCCTGATTTGTAAATTTAACGGCGTTACTCACCAAGTTTAATACGATTTGGTTCAGTCGAACCGAATCGCCGAGCAAAACTTTTGGGATTCGACTATCGAAATTATTAATGAGTTCTAAGTTTTTTTCAAGGACTTTTATTTCAAACAAATGAAGCATCGTCGTTATTGAAGCTTCGAGTTTAAAAGGCACTTCTTCGAACGTCATCTTACCCGCATCCACTTTTGCCAAATCTAAAATATCATTGATGAGCACAATCAGCGCGTCGCCACTCATTTTTATTGCCGTTAAATATTCTTTTTGCTTAGGGTTAAGTTCTGTTTTAAGTATCACTTTCGTAAACCCAATAATGGCGTTCATGGGTGTTCGGATTTCGTGACTCATGTTTGAAAGAAATTGCTGTTTCGATTTCACTGCCTCTTCTGCAATTTGTGTCGCATTTTCTGCTTTTAGTTTAGCTTCTTCTGCAATAGCGGTTGCCAATTCAGCGAAAATTTTAGCTTCAAATAATTCTGTTGCCGTGCGTTTTTGTTCGGTAATGTCGCGCGCAACTACAACCGCACCTAAAATACCGCCTTTCTCATCTTTATAAATTGAGCCATTGAATAAAACATTCGTCAATTTATGATCTTTTATTGTGAGTGGATAATTGGCGACAAAACCTTTTTCAAACACTTCTTTATAAACCTGCCTTGCTTTTTGTGGTTCTGTAAAATAATTAAAGAAGTCGCTATCGGTGAGTTCTTCGCGTGATTTACCTGTCGCATTCTCGAAAGCCACATTCATATCCATAATTTTCCCTTCCGTATTAATGGTTATAAGCGGGTCTAAACTCGCTTCAATGAGGCTATTGGAATAAGCATATTGTGAGGCTAATTTTTTTTCTGTTATATCTTGCCCAATACCTCCCATCCGTATTACTCTACCTTCGCTATCAGCAAAAACTTTTCCAGTGCCTTTAATTGTACGCTCCGTACCGTCGGCACGCACTAAGCGGTGAAAAAAGTCGAACGGTTGACGATCAATGAATGCCTTTTGTACAATGGCTTCCATGTATTCAGGGTTGTTTGGATAAATTAATTTTATGAAATTTTCAAATGTAAAATCAAAGTTTTCTTTAGGCAATTCAAATATATTGTAAAGTTCATCGCTCCACACAATCTGATTTACAATCACATCCCAATCCCAACTACCAATTTGTCCTAATTGTTGGGCTTCAATGAGTTGGTTGTTTTTATTTTTAAGTATAGCAGTAAAACTTTGCGCCTCTATATTTTTTAGTTCAAGCACTTTATTTATGTTGCTCAACTCGTCATTTTTTTGTTCGAGCTTATTGTTGTTCTGTTCTAAAAGTTGTTCGTTTCTAATGCGTTCGAGTTCTAATTCGGCGCGTTTGGCTACTATTTTCAGAATTGATGCAATCGTGTCAGGGTCTTTAATTTTTTTCTGATGCATAACAGAAATTAAACCAATGGCATTGTCGTCGTTATCATAGAGCGGATAACCAATATAACCTTCTATATTTAATCGAATATTTGTTTCGCATTGAGGAAAATGGGTAGTACAATTTTCAGGAAACGAATAAATTTTACCTCGAAGCACTTGTTCGCAAGGGCTATCGGCTAACGGGAAAGTTATATTTTCAATCAGTTTACCGGAAGCTGAAAAAGCAATCGTTTCAATAATAGCTTCATCATTTTTTGTGTGAACGAGTTTACCAACAAAAACATAATCTATTTGAGTGGTATCGGAAATAAATTGAACGAGCGAGTTAAAAAATTCATTGTACAACTTATAATCTGCAAAACGTTCAGAAAATTCGATCAGAAAAAGTTTATTGTATTTATTGACCGACAGTTCTTGGTGCGATTTTGAAAGCATATTGTTTGCATCCACCAATTCAAGTGTCCGTTGTTGCACTTTTTGTTCGAGTTCGGCAGCGCGATTTTTGTGTGTTTCGAGGTTGTTATTTTTAGCAATCACTTGGTCTGTCACTTCGTAGCCAAAAACCAAAATACCTGAAATTAAATTTTCTTCATCATACATCGGTTGATAACTTAAATTAAAGTAGCGATTTTCGGGTAACGTATCTACATCGCGCGAAAGAATTGCTAAAATTTCATTGGATAAAAACACTTCACCAGTGTTGTAAACATTGTCCAAAATTTTATTGAATCCTTGTCCTTCTAATTCGGGTAAAGCCACCATAAGGGGTAAACCTTTTAATTGGCGTTTGCCGAATAAACTCTGATAATGGTCATTTACTATGTCATAAACATGTGTGGGTCCTTTAAGTGTACAAATAAAAGCGGGCGCATTCATTAATAAGTTTTCAACCATTGTGGCTTGAGTT
>JAYVVO010000333.1:0-29374 GCA_043786955.1 Saprospiraceae bacterium | reverse complement strand
AACAAAAATATTTTCATAAGCTCCTAAGTCAATCGGTCCAACTACAACGCGAGGTTTTGAGGTCAATGGCTTAACATATTCTTCTAAAACAGGATAATTCAGTGCGCCACCAATCAAAACTGTTCCTTTGTTGATTGCGTTAGATTGTGCAGAGAGCGTGTAATCTTGTGTAGCATAATTATTAAAATTCGGATTGTTAACACCGTTATTGCCCAAAAATGTATTAACGTGATTGACTTTTCCAAGATTGATAGGAATGTTGTAGTATGCGTGCATATCAATTGTATTTGGGCTGACCCAATTGTTGGTCATGTTAATAGTGCCCGTTAAATCCGTTGACATTAATTCCAATGTTGAAGGTAGTGCGCCGAGTGTTGATGCTTGGTTGTAAATAATATTATTGCGACAATCCACCGTTTCTTTAATGGTTACTTGACCAACTTCACCACTATCAGGCAATAAGAATAAAGACGTTGACCAGCGCAATGCTCCAGGCACTGAATATTTATCACCTTCATTTATAACTGTATTATTATAAAAATAAAGCGTTCCTTGCCGATAACTTGAATATATCCCTTGATCGCCACCGTAGCGAATGATGCGCGATGCGCCTACCTTTCCGTTGTAAATAACATTGCCATAGATATAAGTTTGTCGATAACTCGGTAATTGATCAATATAACCTAAACCACCTTGCGATTCAGGAATTTGTATAGCATGTCCTTCAGAAGCCACTATCCAATTGTAGCGAAATACATTACCTGCCGAACGATCTTTAACACTTGCACCAGGAGCACCCGCTACTAAATGGTCATAAAAATTGTATTGATACAGCACATTAACGGCTTCAATATAACTGTTGTGGTCGTGCCCATCGCCACTAACACCATTTTGCGTAAAAGTATTGCGCTCAACTAAAATATTTTGCGATAAAGCATGTGTTCCGAATTTAGAATTGATGAACAAGCCCAAACCACAATGATTGAAATTGCAATTGCGAACTACAAAATTTTGTACGCGCTCGCCATATATACCACATGAAAAAGAAGCATACGCTTGTTGAGCACCACCACTCACTGAATACGTAAAATTAGGATGCGCATTGCGAATCTCTAAATTATCAATAATGATGTCGTGCGGAATAGGTCCGTAAGCCGAGCAATCCGTGCCATTTGCTAATGCAGCAGGTTCTATAAAAATTAAACCATAAGGTTGTGTGGCATGAAAACCCAATTGTCCAGTAATGGCTTTGGCTTTATCGCCATCAATGATGGGCTTTTCGCCATTTGGTCCAGCGATACCAACAATTTTAATGGGTTGCGCAACCGTACCACTTGTTGAAATCAAGAATTTTTCGTGATAACCATTCGGATCGTAATGAATATTGACCACATCGCCTGCTGCAAGCGTTGACCAAGGCACTTGACTAATTTGAGTTTTAGGATAACCTGGACCAACATCATACGTTTTTTGGGCAATTAAATGGGAGGAGCTCAATGCAAAGAATAAAAATAGTAAGCAGCAAATTTTCATAAAGTTTAATTGAAAAATCATTGAGGAAAAAATTGAGGAAAAAATTGAGGAAATGATAAAACATTGAAAATAATAAAATTATATTTTCACCACACACCGAGCGAGATAAAATATTAATGCAAAATTAATATCAATCTAAACACGGCGCACCACACAAAATAGTGGTTTTTTTCAAATGTTTAAATTATTTTCTAAAAAGAGCAGTTAACTCGTAGCGCGAATGGATTTGAAGCGTTTCGTAAATATTTTTTACGTGAAATTTGACTGTTTCGATAGATATAAATAACGTTGAGGCAATAAGTTTATAACTTCTGCCTTGAACTAAACATTCTAAAATTTCTTTTTGTCTCTCAGTGAGTTGCGCAATAGAAACATGATTGGTGGGTAATTCAATGTTTTTTTTCCTAAACACTTCTAAAACTTTGTAAGCAATAGTTGGTGTCATCGGTGCGCCACCCGAAACAACGTCGCGAATCGCTTCAATAAGTTTTGTAGGCGGCGCATTTTTAAGTAAATAACCCGATGCACCAACTCTGACGGCTTGAAAGATTTTCTCACTGTCGTCAAAAACGGTTTGTATGAGAATCTTAATTTCTGGAAATTGCTCTTTTATCAAAAAAGTAGCTTCAATGCCATTAATTTTGCTCGACAAATCAATATCCATTAAAATAACGTCAGGCTTTGTACTTCTAACATTGTTTAATACATCGCTCGCATCAACAAAATCACCTACGCATTTAAATCCTTCTTGCGTGTTCAACAGTTTAACCAATCCTTCTCGGAGGTAAAGATTGTCCTCGAAAATGACAATTTTTATTGTTTCCATGAGCTATTTTTTAAAACAAAACTAAAAGTAGTTGTTTTCATCTTTACCGAACCCACACATTTGTGTAGTTTTGATTAATGGAAAGGGAAAACGAGAATTAATACCGTTCCTTTTTGGTTCTTCGATTGAATTTCTAAGCTACCGTTGAGTTTTTTAGCACGATACTGCATTGTGGTTTGTCCGTTTCCAGATCGCACTTTTGTACTATCGAAACCGATACCGTTATCAGAAATGACCATTTGGATATGTTTTCCAATGAGTTCAATGCGTGTTTTAATTTCTGAGCATTGCGCGTGTTTATAAACATTATTAATAGCTTCTTTAAAAATGAGATAAAAATGCTTGCGCATTTCAACATCTAAATTCAAGGCATTTAACTTTTCATCGGCATAAAAATCAACCGTCACATCATGTTGAATGAGTAAATCGGCAGCAAAAAGACGCATTTTTACAGTAATATTTTCAAAGACATCATTTTTCGGATTTATAGCCCAAACAATATCGTTAATAGAGCCAATTAAATGAAGCGATGCGGAACCGATACTGTCTAATGTTTTTTTAGCTTCCGGATTAATTTTCTGCATTTGCTGTTTAGCTATTTCGCAGTTCACAGAAATACTATTGAGTGTTGCACCAACTTCGTCATGTAAATCGTGCGAAATACTTTCGCGTTGTTTTAAAAGTTCATTTTTAAATTCTAACTCCTTGAGCTTTTCTTTTAGCAGCTCTTGTTCAACAACATTTTTTTCAACTTCAATTAAACGCATTCTGTAAGCAAGTCCCGTTGAAAAAAATATTACTTCCAGAAGTGTACCAGTTTCAGTGAAAAAAGTCCAGTTTTTCATCGCAATATTTGTAAAAGGATTAGTAAAAATCTGTCCATTGAATAAAAAACCAAACACCGAACCTGTATAATAACAAATAGTGCCTGCTATGAATATGCGCGCTAAACGGGTTTTCTTAAAAATAATAATGTTTAGAATGGCGTAAAAACCAACGATGATACAGGCAAACTGAAAAAAGATGTAAAAAATATTCTTATTCCAGAAGAAATTTTCAAAAGTTGAAAGTATTAAGTCGGTAAAAAATAGGGAGAGATAGATTTTTGAACAGAGTTTTATTTTTCTTTGTAAATCGGCATTGCTATTTTTTAGATTTAGAAAATGAAGCGCAAATTGTGAATACAAAAAATAAGTGAAAAGCAACGAAGACAAAAGGATTTGGTTATGTATGTAACCAAATTTAAGAAAAATACGCTGATCGCCAAAAAATACAACATTATGAAAATAGAAAATATTCAGAAACAAATAGAGCACATAATAGAAAAAAGCGTTGTCATTCAGTAAAAAATATTGACTGAGCATAATGAGATACAACACGCTCAAAGCAAAAATAGCGAGATTACTAAATGAGAAATTAAATAAAATTCCTACTTTGTACTGCTCAGATATTCCTATTGCTGTAACACCAATAAAAAGTAAAAACGACGCAATTGCGATGGATTTTTGAGAGATCGAATAATTTTTTAACCAGCTATTTTTAAAAAAGGAATCAAGGGCTTGAGAAAACTGCATTTGAAGTCATTTTGGATAAAGTGCAAGATTTAGTAAAAAAAATTGACATAAAGAGAAAGGTAAACTAAACCAAAGACGTTGAGGGAACTTTTAAAGTTCCCTCAACGTTTACCACCCGAATAATTACAATTATTCTAATTAAAAAATAAACCCCTCGTAAGATTTTGTTCCTACAAGGGGTTTTTGTTCTTAATTTTTTGTTTTTAAAAATAAAAAATTAGTTGTTCGTTGATGGCTTTTAGTTGTTAGTTTGTGATACAATCCACAACTACCAACTATCAACTAAACTGATACATTACCGATTTAACAGCCGCCATAATTTTTGCAGGGGTTGGTAAAAATTCTTCGACCAAGTTAGCAGCATAGGGCAATGAAACATCGGCACTATTAACGCGCACAATTGGCGCATCTAAATGATCGAACGCGTAACGCTGAATTTCGTACGCCACTTCTGCCGATACGCCAAACATAGGCCAAGATTCATCCACAACGACTAAGCGATTTGTTTTTTTAACAGAATCCACAATAGTTTGATGATCAATTGGACGGATAGAACGCATATCTATAACTTCTGCTGAGATCCCTTGCTTTTCTAATTCCATCGCAGCATAGCAGCATTCAATCACCATTTTATTATACGATACAATCGTTACGTCTGTACCCTCGCGGCGCACAACGGCTTTTCCAATCGGAACAATATATTCCTCATTTTCGGGCACTTGTCCGAACGTGGCATAAGGCAATGGGCGATAATTTCCATTTTTATCTTTACCCAAATGCGTAACACCCTGGGTCGTTGCTGGAAAATTATACATTATTTCTGATTCCATGAAGCAAACAGGATTTTCGTCGCGAATGGCAGATTTTAATAAACCTTTTGCATCATAAGGATCAACGATGGAAACAACTTTTATCCCCGGTATATTTCCCATCCAGTTTTCAAAAGATTGTGAGTGTTGTTGCGCCAACTGACCAGCAGAACCCGAGGGTCCGCGAAAAACAATAGGACAACTAAACTGACCAGCGGATTGTGACAATGTTTTAGCCGCATTATTTACAATTTGGTCAAATGCTAAAACAGCAAAGTTCCAAGTCATAAATTCAATGATTGGTCGCAAACCGTTCATCGCAGCACCTACACCAATAGAGGCGAAACCTAATTCTGCAATCGGTGTATCTATAACGCGACGCGTACCAAACTCGGCGAGCAAACCTTCGCTCACTTTGTATGCACCGTTGTATTCGGCAACTTCTTCACCCATTAAAAAAACCTTATCATCGCGACGCATTTCTTCAATCATCGCTTCTTTCAATGCTTGACGCAGTGTTATTACTCTCATTATTTAGTTGTTAATTGTTCGCTGATAGTTGTTAGTTAATAGTTGTTCATTACAGAGGAATAGTAAACGAACAACTATCAACGAACAACTATCAACTAAACAGGTTCTGCAATCGAATGTATCATTGGCAAATCGAGCCAAGGTTTTTCTTCATTTTGAACGTAATGAAAACCTAAAATATTTCCAGACGCATCGGCAACGCTTTTTGCGTACGTTTTATAACTTGTGTATAAATGAAACGCGACCAAAGGATCTAATTTTTGTAAAATCGGATTTAAATTTGAAAGATTATCACTAATCATCTTTTGACGCGCATCGGTGTCAGTCGGTAAGAATTTTACAAATTCCTCAAATTTTATTTTAAAGTTAGCATCAATTTGTTTGTAAAATTCTTTTAAATCTTCTAAACCTGAGTACGAACGAATGTGGGTTAACTTGGCAGCCCAATCCGATTCTGAAATTTGAATGTGACCATCTGCACCTGCAATTAAAACCGCGATGAGTGGTATAGCTTCTTCTAAAAGTTGAATTTCATCGGATGTCAGCGTTTCAAAATGCGTCATTACTAAAACTTATTTACAGTTGTTGAAAAAAAGTGCGTCATTAAAAACGTAAAGTTAAATTTCAAACTGCAATTGCAATAATCTAAATGCTAACTTTGTTTCTAATTGGGCAAAATTAATTATAAATGTCAAAAAACGGTGAGAAAATTGGGAAAGACAAAAATGAAATTATCAGTGGCGATATGCACGGGACGCCGTTGATGAAACAATACGCTACTTGGAAATCAAAATATCCCGATGCGATTATGCTTTTTCGCGTGGGTGATTTTTATGAAACTTTTGGTGCCGATGCAGTTTTAGCGTCTAAAATTCTTGGAATAACTTTAACAGCGCGCAATAACGGTGGCAGTAATATAGAGCTGGCAGGCTTTCCGTATCATTCCGTTGAAGTCTATTTGCCCAAATTAGTCCGCGCAGGTTATCGCGTGGCAGTGTGCGAACAACTCGAAAAACCGATTACAGGTAAAATGGTACGACGCGGTGTGACAGAAGTTATTACGCCAGGTGTGACATCGAGTGATAATATTTTAGAGCAAAACAAAAATAATTTTTTATGTGCCATTCATACAGACGATTCGTACTATGGCATTGCACTACTCGATATTTCAACGGGCGAATTTTTAGTGAGCGAAGGCGATTGGTCGCGCATAGAAAAAACGATTGAAGCCTACGAGCCGACGGAAATTTTATTCAGTAAACCGAAACGCAATATTAAAGAGCAGCTGAGCGAGAAATTTTACTTTTATCCGATTGACGATTGGGTTTTTCAGAGCGACTACGCGAACGAAAAATTGCTCAATCATTTTAAAACAATTTCTCTCGGCGGATTCGGTATAGACGACATGAAACTGGGACAAATTGCGGCGGGTGCTATTTTGCATTATCTCGAAACAACTGAAAATAAAAACCTCAACCATGTAGCAAAAATTACGCGCATCGCGCACGAACGGTTTGTTTGGCTCGATAAATTCACGGTGCGAAATTTGGAATTGGTTGAATCGCCGCACGAAAAAGGAAAGTCTTTACTAGATATTCTCGATGCAACCGTGGCACCGCTCGGTGCGCGCTTGATGCGGAAATGGTTGTTGTTGCCACTCAAAGCGCAACAGCAAATTGAACAACGTTTAAATGGTGTTCAGTTTTTTTTTGAAAATGAAACTTTACTGCACGAGATTCAAAAAAATTTGCGCGTTGTCGGCGACTTAGAACGCATTGCCGGAAAAATTCCGCTCAAAAAAATTAATCCGCGCGAAGTGCAGCAGTTAGCACGTGCTTTGCGCGCCATAAAAAATATTAAAGAGGTGTGTGTGCCTTTTCAAAACAACGCGATTGAGCGTTTGGTAAAACCGCTCGATGCGTGTGTGAATTTATCGGAACATATTGATTCGACAATTTCGGATGCACCACCTGTTGTTTTATTAAAAGGCGGGGTTATTCGCGACGGCGCAAACGCGGAGCTCGATGAGTTACGCTATTTAGTGCGACATGCGAATGAAATTTTGAAAGAAATTGAAGCAAAAGAAATTGAATCGAGTGGTATAACGGGTTTGAAAATTGGATTTAACAATGTGTTCGGTTATTATATTGAAGTGACGGCGCGATTTAAAAACGCCGCTATTCCCGAAAATTGGCAGCGCAAACAAACGCTCGCGAATGCTGAACGCTACATCACGCCCGAACTGAAAATAGTTGAGGAGAAAATTTTTAGTGCCGAAGATAAAATTCAAGATATTGAACTTCGACTTTTCGAAGAACTGCGTTTAGAGCTGCTCGAATATATTCCCGCTTTGCAAAGCAATTCAGCACTTTTAGCTTCGCTCGATTGTATTGGCGCGTTGGCGCAATTGGCGCATAAAAACAATTACGTTCGACCAATATTTAATACCGAAAAACGTATTGACATCAAAAATGGTCGTCATCCTGTAATTGAAATGCGATTGGGCGCTGCGCAAAAATATACACCAAACGATACACTTTTAGACGCGAACGCGCAGCAAATTCAGATTATAACTGGACCGAACATGGCGGGAAAATCGGCGTATTTGCGACAAACTGGTATCATTTGTTTAATGGCGCAAATCGGAAGTTTTGTGCCTGCCGAAAGTGCCGATGTTTGTATTCTCGAAAAAATATTCACACGCGTCGGTGCTACTGATAATATATCGAGTGGCGAATCCACTTTTATGGTGGAGATGAACGAGACCGCGAGTATTATGAATAATATTTCTGAAAACAATTTAATTTTATTGGATGAAATAGGACGCGGTACATCCACATTTGACGGCATTAGTATTGCATGGGCGTTGGCTGAATATTTACACGCGCACGTTCATCAACCGCTCACACTTTTTGCTACGCATTATCACGAATTGAATGAGTTGGCAGAAACTTTAGTGCGCGTAAAAAACGTTCACGCCGCCACGCGCGAAGTGAACAACAAAATTATTTTTTTGCATAAAATAGTTGAAGGTGGATCGGAACATTCGTTCGGTGTGCACGTGGCGCGGATGGCAGGAATGCCGCAACACATTACCAAACGTGCAACGGAACTTTTGCACCAATTTGAAAACCAAGCAGACGAACGAATTGAAAACAAGAAGATAAATAAATCAGCGGTGAGTAAAGAAACTTTGAGACAAGTCGCTTATGAAAAATCCATGCAACTCAGTTTTTTTTCTATTGATGATCCGCGTCTTCAACGCATCAAAGACGCACTTGATGCCATGGATTTAAATTCTACCACACCTGTTGAATTAATGATGAAGGTGTATGAATGGAAAAAAATGTTGGAATAGTTGATGGAAAATTTAGAGGTTCGGGGAACTTTAAAAGTTCCCCGAACTTATCCGTCACTCTAAAAAATAAACCTTGTAGATAAAAAATGCGATAAATCATCGCGCACAATTTCATTGAATAATGCTTTATCATCTGTCGTATTTTTGGTTGCAACGATAGAACGAATAGAAAAACTGCGAATAGCATCGTGAATAGAAAGCGTACCTTGCGCAGAATCTTTTCTGCCAGTGAACGGAAAGGAATCAGGTCCGCGTTGGCACTGCGCATTTATGTTTACACGCGCCACTTGATTCACTAAAAAATCCATGATGTGCGCCAACTCTCCTGCATCGCTGCCGAAAACAGAAACTTGCTGACCATGATTCGATTGAATCAAATAATCAACGGGTTCATCAATATTTTCAAAGGAGGCAATCGGAATAACAGGTCCGAATTGTTCTTCATTATAAATTGTCATTCCAGGTTTTACGGGATAAACAACTGTCGGAAAAACAAAAGACAAAGCTTGTTCGCCACCGTGTTTGTTTACAATTATTGCACCTTTTGAAACAGCGTCATCTATCAGTTCTTTTAAATAAGCTGGTTTTTCTGCTTCAGCGACTGGTGTAATTTGTACGCCATTATCCCAAGGCATTCCTAATTTTAATTGCTGAATAGCGGCATCGAATTTTTCTATAAATTTTTCTGCTAAACTTTGATGCACTAAAACCATTTTTAATGCTGTACAACGTTGACCGTTGAACGAGAGCGATCCGAGTATTATTTCTTTCACTGTGGCATCAACATCGGCATTTTTTAAAATAATGGCGGCGTTTTTTGCATCTAAACCTAAAACAGATCGCAAGCGATTTACTTTAGGGTGCGATTTCTGTAAACGGTCAGCCATTTTACTTGATCCAATTAAAGTTAAAACATCCACTTTGCCTGATTCCATAATTGGCGGAACAACCACACTACCGCGACCATACAAATAATTCACAACACCCGCAGGAAAACAATCGCGATAAGCTTCTTGAAAAATATCATGCAACAAAATACCTTGACGCGGCGGTTTGAATAAAATCACGTTACCCATTATGAGCGCTGGAATAAAAATCGTAAACGTTTCATTGAGCGGATAATTGAATGGACCCATGCACAAAACGATGCCGAGCGGCGAACGACGAATTTGACCAATAACACCACCTTCAATGATAAACCCGCTGCTTTTTCTGTCAAGCACTTTCAAGTCATCAATCGTAGCGTAAATATATTCGACCGTTCTATCAAACTCTTTTTCCGAATCAGCGAGACTTTTACCAATTTCCCACATCAATAAATTAATAACGTGGCTTCTGAAGGTTATCATTTTTTTTACGAAGGCTTCCACGCAAGCAATTCTATTTTCAATACTCATTGTAGGCCACTCGCCACGACCATTATTATAGGCTTTTTCTGCTGCACCAAGTGCTTCAATCGCTTCATGTTTACCAATTAATGGATAACTCCCAAGATACTGACGCACGTATGTGCCTTTGTCTTCTATAAAAATAGGTGACTCTACATCCTGCATAGCACCATTCCATTCACGCATCTCCCCACCGATAAGATATTTTTTAGTATGGATGGGTGATTTAAAACGATACGCTTCCGGTATCTCTTCTTGGTTTGGAAATTTTTTTTCTAACCACGATACATTATCCATTGTTTTTAAGTTTTGCAAAGTATTTAATAATTTTTGCTCCAATCATTTTAAACTTTCAGAGTTTTCACTTTTCAGTTTTCACTATCCCTATCATAGTCATAACAGTTTCGGCTGGATAAGTGTTGGCAATAATAGTAATTTTTTTTACCTGTTTGTCTGTTGCGTTTTCTGTATTAAACTGAACGGCTAATTCATCGCATGCATTGGGTTCAATTATTTTTTTTGACCAGCTCGGCACCGTGCAACCACACGTCGTTCTTACATCTACAATATAGAGTGGTGCTTTGCCGATATTTTTAAACTTAAAAGTATGTTTTACCGCCGTACCTTTTTTTGTTTCACCAAAATTATAAATCGGCTCTTCAATCTGGATGCGCGCAATGTTTATCGTATCAGCCGAAGCTTGAGCAGAAATAGGCATTCTGATAATTTCAGAATTTTTGTGATTGGCATCAACGTGAACTTCTTGCAAACCATTATTTTTTTCGGGTATATTATTCTTGCAAGCATTGACGTTCAAAATAAATCCCAAAATGAATAAGTTGATACTCATTGGAAAAATATATCTCATCAAAAATTTTTTAATCATTTTAATGCGTATTTCCAAAATACTAAGTTAAATTTTTAAGGTAACTTACATAAAGTTTGCGAAGTAACAAACATTTAAAGGAAAATCAAATTATTGATATTAAAAAATGAGTGTTTCAGCCGAGCAAAGTTAATCAATGCAACTTAGCAACGCACAATTACGTGATTAAGAATTATTAAAAGACTTATTTTTTTTGAAAAATAGACTCGATTTGAATTTTAAAGCGCGCGCAGCATTATGGACATTCGCGAGTGGCATTGTGTTTCGGCTTACGAGTGTAGTGGTCGCTTTTCTAACCGTTCCAATTCTTCTGAATTATTTCGGCGCAGAAGTTTTCGGCGCATTCAATACGTTAATCGTTTTATTTTTTTATCTGAATCAATCGGGATTAGGCGTTTCGTTTAGTTTGCAAACGCAATATCCCCTTCTTAAAAAAAATGAAAACACATTGCGTATTAACTACACAACTGCACTGATTCTAAATATTTTTATCGGATTACTTTTATTTGCTGGAAGCATTGCATTCAGTTACTCACATTTTTTTGTGAGCAAATTTTCAGAAGTAGCTTCTAACTCGAATTTTAAAATTGATTTAAATTCGTGGCGCGCAGCACTTTTAGTTATCGTTGCAATCATTGCTATTGAATTACCACTCGATATCGGCACGCGATTTATAAACGCGACACACAAAAAATTCATTACCAATATTGCTTTAACAGCAACGTGTATTCTTTCTCTTTTATTGACGCTGTTTTTTGTAAAAACCAATTGGAATATGTCGTGGATTATTTTCGCGCAATTTGGTATCAGCACGTTTGCATTTATTTTTATTTTTTACAAAGCTTTACAAATTCCTGAACTTAAAACAGTGGGGAAAATTCATTTGAGCGATTTTAAATTTGCCGCCTTAAAAAATTTATTAAATACAGGTTTAAAATACAGCGGCATACAATTACTCACCGTTTTAATGTTTTGGAGTGATAATTTATTTATCGCTAACGCGTATGGTTTCGAACCCGTTACAAAATATGCTTTAGCTTCTAAAATTAGTACGCTTTTAAGTATGCCAGTTGTTGTTTTCGTGAGTGCAACTTTTCCAATTTTTAATGAAACTGCAATTGAACGCAATAAAAATTCTCTCTTGAAACTCAGAAATAAAAGTTTACTACTCATTGCGCTTTACAGTGCGGTGGTTTTACTTTTTGTTTACATCGCAGTTAATTATTTTACACACATTTGGTTGCAAAAAACGGATTATTGGAACACGCAATGGAAAATAATTATTGCTGTACAATCTATTTTTTACTGTTTTTATATTTATTGCGTCGAAATGTTGGTATCAACGTCATTCATACATCGTGCTACGCGTTTGTTCGTGCCAATAATGCTCATTGCCTTTGCTTCAAAAATTTTCGGATTGTACTACGGTGGCATCATGGGTTTAGTCGTTTTACCCACCGCGATTCTTACTTTAGTTTATATTATTCCTGCGCTGAGAATGATGGGTTCAGAGCGTTAAACTTCTTCGCTTAAAACTTAATCAATTTAAAATCATCATCTGGTTTTGATTGTAAAGTCCTTTTCAGAAACAACTGTCCACCAATTAAATTACGTGAAATATTGGGCGCGAAACTGGCATAACGAATTTTGCCATTTTCATTCCTTTGAATTTCTAAAGTGTCTTGAGCGTTCAAAATGAACATAGAAATAGTTGTACCTACAGTGAGTAGCAATTTTATATTTTTCATAATTAAAAAAATTAAAAGTTGAAAAAAAATAATTATTTTACTCTCGAAGAGTAATAATATACGGCATCAGAAAAGTTGTCGTGAAAAACTAAAGTATCACTAAATATGCTATCAACAACATGGTCATAAGGACTTCCTCTATTATCGGAAAACATCATTAACCAAGTTAAGTTAACACCATGCCCATCAATATCCCTAATCCAATTTATAGCATTGTCTGCGAAAATATTACCATCTATTGTCCATAAAATCCTGTTTTGAATAAAATTATAATATTCAGGTTTGTCAGGTATGTAGATATGATTAGCCAGCAATTCCTCCTCTCCTGTATTCCAATTTCCAATATCCTTGTATGTAGGCTTTAATTGTGTCTAAAGGTTTATCCCACAAAATTATATTAGAACTTAATCTTGGTATAATTGGAATGGTAATGTCTTTTTTGTTTAAACTTTTGAAAAATTAATCAAAAACTTACGCGTAAAATCTTTTAATTAACCTTCCAATTGTTACTACAAAGTTAAGTGTTTTAAATTGCCCAAGTATTAAACTAAGTGTCATTAAGTGTCATTAACTCTCACTAACTGAAGTTGAAAGATTTAATAATAGCTATAATTTCAATCGGGCAGTTTAATGGAAATCCTAAATGTTTAAAAATAGTTATGACATCACCCACCGTTAGCGACCGATTTTTTAT
The DNA here is from genome assembly GCA_043786955.1 of Saprospiraceae bacterium. Taxonomy (GTDB): domain Bacteria; phylum Bacteroidota; class Bacteroidia; order Chitinophagales; family Saprospiraceae; genus JAAFJT01. The sequence continues at coordinate 16,027 of JAYVVO010000333.1, read as the reverse complement.
ACTAAGGTGTACCGCTCGCAATCGAGCGCTCAAACCGCTTTGTTTCAGTCCGTACCATTCGGCTATTTCAGCACGCGTAAATAAATATTTGGCTAACTTTTGTCTAACTTTTTGGATAACTTGTTTTATAATACAAATAGTTTAATGGTAGAAAAATCCGATTACTGAGAATACAGAATAAATATTAAGTCCATTGACAATCATAAAAAAAATTGAAAAGTATTTCATTGCACTTGAAATAGATTTTAAACTTTCAATGCTTTATTAGTTGCTGCATAAGCTTAAAACTAATTACTTGCATTTGCTAATTCTTTATTAAACCAATTAATGTTTTAATAAATAGCTTTCTAAACTTAAACTCAGGCAGTTTAAGTTAGTTTTAAAAATAGGAAGCGGTAAAATGATTTAATCCTTTGGTTTTAAATTTAGTTTTTTTTTCAGTTGTTGTGCCTTCGCTAACATCTGGCATACTTTTCACTTTTCCTTTTCATTTTTCGATGGGCTTGCGCCCTTCGCTGATATCTGACGCACTTTCAGTGCTATCTTTTCATTCTTTCATTTTTCATTCTTTCATTTTTCATTCCTTCACTTCCCCCTTCCTTGCATTAAAACCAAAAGCGTGTAAAAAAGAATTTTTATATCCAAAGCGAGTGAGCGATTTTCGATATAGAGAATATCGAAGCGCAAACGATGAATCATTTCATCTACGTTGCTGGCGTAACCATATTTGACTTGTCCCCACGATGTAATACCCGGTCGAACTTTGAGCAAATGTTTGTAGTGCGGCGAACGCGCCATAATTTGATCTATAAAATATTGGCGTTCAGGCCTCGGTCCGACAATACTCATTTCGCCTTTAATGACATTCCAGAATTGTGGCAATTCATCCAATCGCCATTTACGCATCACACCACCCCAAGGCGTAATTCTATCATCACCGATGCGACTGAGTTGTGGACCTAAATTTTCTGAATCGGTGTACATGGAGCGGAATTTATAAATCAAAAAAGGTGTGCCATTTATGCCAACGCGTTCTTGTTTATAAAAAATTGGACCTTTTGATGATACTCGAACGCGCAAGGCAATGAAAGCGTAGAGTGGAATAAAAATGATGAGACACAAAAGGCTCATAAAAATATCGGCTAAGCGTTTTACGCCTTCTTGCCAAATCGGTAAAATTTCGCGCTTTATTTCAATAAGTACTGCACCATACAAATGATTCATTTTAACAGTTCCCAACATGATGTCGTACATGTCGGGGATAACTTTTATGAGAATGTTATTTCCAAAATCGAAGAGCACGTCCAAAATACTGATGAGTTTATTGTGTTCCGATGTTTCGATGGCAATAATAACTTCTTCAATATTGTTTTGACGCATGACGTTTTGTATATCTGTCAGACGACCTAAGCTCGGCAACTTTTGATCAAGCACCGACGTTGATTTTCCGTTAGAATGTATAAAACCTAAAAAATTATAGCCGAGCGCTTCTTTACGGTTTGTAATTTCTTCAAAAAGCTCGAGTGCGCGCTGATCGCTGCCAATCATTAATGTATTGTAAGTGATGATTCTATTTTTCAAACGGTGACTCGCACGCGTGAGCAAAAACATACGCAGAGAGCCAAAAATTAAAAAATGAATGAGGAACAATGTAAGCACCATATTACAAGTCATCCAAAAAAAATAGTGCTGTGACTCGAATTGTATGCGCGACAAAACAAAAATAAGTGCCGCGAAAAAACTGATTACGAACGTTTTAAGAATCATATCGAGGCGCGATATGCGATAAATATCGCGATATTTATCGAAAGAGGCAAACAGAAAAATAAATAGTGCTATACCGTAAAGCAAAGTGAGCGGTTGCAACAAAACAGAATTTTGAAAATCGGAACTCTCGTTTATGACATTTTTTATATTAAAGTCGTACCAACCAAAAATTATTAATGAAACCAAAGTCGAAATTACATCGGACACAAAATAAATGGTCGTGTCGAAGTATCTTTTCTGACGCATCGTCATTTTATAAGTCGTATCGGTGTCGAACGACTTATGGAGTGGCAACGATTTTACGTATTCCGACGATTTTAAAGAGTTTAATAATTTCATCAACATTTAAGCTGTGAGCTATTAGCTTTGAGCTATGAGTTGTGAACTACTTTTAGATAGCTCAAAGCTCATAGCTTGCAGCTCAGTTAGTAATTAATTTGAGATTATCAATTAAAATAGTTACTTTATCCAGTGAATCTGGTTTTACACTTTTTATCGCAATCTGATAATATGGTTTGTTCAGTCCGTGTATTTCGTCTAAGACACTGATGTAGGTTTTATTCCATTCTGTATTCGGATACAAGGCTATCTTATAAACGCTTGATACATCGGAATACGCTGCGTCGCTCGCCACCAAACCGATATATAAAAGTGCCGTAGTTTTGTAATTCAATTCAATAAATGCGTTATTTACGTTTTGCGCAATCGGTACGCGCACAGTTGTACATTTTTCTATCGTTGGGCTTGAACCATCGAGAATAGCTTGCGCGCTTTTTCCTTCAAAACCATTATTAATAATCGTAAAAGGTACGTTGGTTACGGGGTCGCGATTGACAGACAAAATATTTGTGCGCTCAAAATCTTCATTGATACCAATTTGTGCGCTGCTGTTGTAAGTGATGGATGGTTTTAAAGTGTAAGTTTTTTCAGACGTTGAAACGAATTTGGTTTTATAACTCGTGTAGAAAGGATAAATTATAGGGTTCGATTTTATTCCATCACCTCTAACGCCAGGAAAAATTTCCACGTCAACACTGCCAGAATCTAAAATGGGAAAAATTGTTGGCAAAGGAAAAACGCCATTCGAGGTGCCATTTATAAACACCCACGCATCTGTAATTTTTTGGGAGTTTGAACCTTCTGTAGATTTTGTACTCAGCGAAAAATTATTGATTGCAACGTAAGTTGGTATGCTATTTTGTTTAACACAACCTGAACCATACATCGCTGAAACAAAAATTGTTGCGATTTTTAAATTCTGCGTGTATGAGTTACTTTTTAAAATCATAGAGGTCGTTGAAAAATTATTTTATGTTTTTTTTTATTTTGTAATTGTTTTAGGTATTTACGAAATTAATTGAGCGGCAATTTTGAATTTTTCATTTTTAAGAAAAAGAAGTATCTCCAATCGCCTCAATAATTCGATGCGCCACTTTTAACGCTTCAAAGGCACTATCAATTGTTACACGCACAGGTTTATTTTCTAAAATACTGTGCGCCAACGTTTGAAGTTCTAAAGCGATAGCATTAACCGTTGGAACGTCTGGCATGTCTATGCGCACCCATTTTTTTATACCGTTATTATCGAACGACAATAATGTATCGCGTTCGGCATCAGTTAAAACTTTGACTGTCTCTTCATCGAAAAGATGAATAACTTGTGCCGTCTTTTCAAAAAAATCGAGACTCATATACGCGTTGCGCTGAAACACGCGCATTTTGCGCATCTGTTTAAAACTTATGCGACTTGCTGTTAAGTTAGCAAAGCTACCGTTTTCAAAGGCTAATCGAACATTGCAAATATCCGGCGTATTGCTCACAACAGCTGCGCCATTTGCGTGAATTTCTTTTATCGGCGACTTAACGATGTGCAATACCAAATCTATGTCGTGAATCATTAAATCTAAAACAACAGATACATCAGTACCGCGTGGATTGAACGGCGCTAATCGGTGTGCTTCTATAAAAAGTGGTGCAAATTTCATATCAGCCACCGCTAAAAAAGCTGGATTGAATCGCTCGACATGACCGACTTGCGCTATGAGCTTGTGTTGTTTTACCAAAGCCACCAATTTTTCGCCTTCTTCGATGGTGTGGGTGAGTGGTTTTTCGATGAAAATATGTTTGCCTGCCAAAATAGCTTTTTGCGCAACTTCGAAATGATAAATAGTCGGTGTTACGATATCCACAACATCGCACGCAGCAATGAGCGCATCAATGGAATCGAAAGCGTGTGTTTCAAATTGTTTGGCAGTTTCTCCACGCGTTGCGATATCTGTATCGTAAAAACCGCCGAGTTCGTATTCACTCAATGTTTGAATACATTTTAAGTGAATTTTTCCTAAATGCCCTGCGCCAACAACGCCTATTTTTAATCGAGCTGTCATATTTTATTTCATACATTATGGAGGCACAAACTATTACAAAAAAAGAACTCAGCAAAGTAATACAACAAAAAAAATACAAACGTTTGTTTTTTTGTTCAGAAGTACAGAATTAAAAAAAAATAGGCTGCTCAAAAGATTGAGCAGCCTATCAAAATCTTTCAAATAATCATTAAGCTTTTGGTAGAAAATTTTCCAAGATACCAAAGTGTTCCGCTAACAAATAATAGAAAACAGCCCGATGCTTAGAGCGGTTTGAACTTCCCATTTTCGCGCAAACAGCTTCAACGGCAGCATCTAATTTTTCGCCGTCTGTCATTCCTAATTTTTTGATTAAAAAATTGTTTTTAACGCGGTCTTTTTCTGTTTTGTCAGAACAAGAAACCAAAGAAGCATCCGCCAAATAGATTGAAGGTCCTAAAGATTTCGCGATGCCTGTCAAAGCAACTTCGTTAAATTCTTTAATGCCTAAAGTTTCGTGCATAGCTTTTTTGTACGTCGCTACACAATCATCAAATTTACTCATAGAGTCGAGTTTAAAGATTAGAAAAGTTAAATAACAAACAAAGTAAGATATATTTCAGAAACGAAAAAATGATGTTAACAAAAAATGAATTATTTATGTCAAAAAATCATTTTTTTACACAATATTAACAAAAAATAATTTTTTTTGCTTTTAAAACGCCTTGCGTTAGAAAAAAATTGGAATATTTTTTACCACTTTAAAAAAATGCTTAATTTGCGTCGAACTGTTTAATTATGTGCCTTTCCATGTCGAACAAAGTCCTTGAAACACCTACAAAAGAATTACGAACTGTCATATCTTTAGAGAATATCTACAAAGCAAAAGTGCGTTTGAATCAGGTTGCTATTCATACACCCCTGCTTTATAATGCTAATTTAAGTGAAAAATTTGATTGCCAAATTTTTTTGAAAAGAGAAGATTTGCAAGTCGTCAGGTCGTATAAAATTCGTGGTGCGTACAACAAAATGGTGCAACTCAGCGACGCAGATCGTGCACGCGGCATTGTGTGTTCGAGCGCGGGTAACCACGCGCAAGGTGTTGCTTTAGCTTGCGAAAAACTTGGCATTAACGGTACTATTTTTATGCCGACAACGACACCGAAACAAAAAATATCAAAAGTGAAATCATTTGGTAAAAATCGTGTAGAGGTTATTCTTTTTGGCGATATCTATGATTCGAGTTACAATGCAGCGATGGCGTATTGCGAAACGCACGAAAAAATATTCGTTCATCCCTTTAACGATGTGGATGTCATAGAAGGGCAAGCAACGGTAGGTCTAGAAATTTTTGAGGACTCAACTTCTCCGATTGATTATATTTTTGCGCCCGTCGGCGGCGGTGGATTGAGTGCTGGTATCGGGAGTTGTTTGCAGCATATTTCACCAAAAACAAAACTCATTGGCGTTGAACCAACAGGAGCGCCAGCAATGTATAATAGTATTAAAGCTGGGAAAGTTGTGCCACTCGAAACTATGGATTCTTTTGTGGATGGCGTAGCGGTAAAAAAAGTCGGCGATATATGTTTTAGTATTTGCAAAGACGCACTTACCGATATTATTTTAGTACCTGAAGGAAAAGTTTGCGGCACAATTTTAGAACTTTACAACGAAGAAGCATTGGTTGTTGAACCTGCGGGTGCGATTGCCATTTCTGCACTCGATTTTTACGCCGATAAAATTAAAGGTAAAACCGTCGTTTGCATCGTCAGTGGTGGCAATAACGATATAACGCGCACCGAAGAAATTAAAGAACGCAGTCTGCTATATGAAGGTTTGAAGCATTACTTCATTATTAAATTTCCGCAGCGTTCGGGCGCACTCAAAGAATTTGTAAATAATATTTTAGGCGAAAACGACGACATCGCGCGCTTTGAATACATCAAAAAGAATAGTCGCGAAGCTGGACCAGCATTGGTCGGCATCGAATTAAAAGATCGCCGCGATTACGAACCACTCATTCAAAGACTAACGGATAGTAAATTTAATTTTCAAATTTTGAACGATAATCCGATGTTGTTCGAGATGCTGGTGTGAGTGGAAAAAATTTAGGTTTAAATCATTGCATAATCTGAATAAGAGCGTGAGTACAAATTGTCGAACTCAAGCAAATTTTTATGATTACTTTCTTCACTTGTTACGCCATTTTCTAAAATGTAAATTCTATCAGCGTTTCGGGCAACTGATGCTTTGTGTGTAATTAATAAAACGGCTATCTCGGATTTAATTTTATTTAAAAGATGAATCACAAATTGTTCTTTGTCTCTGTCTAAGGCTGATGATGGCTCATCCAATAATAAAAATTGCGGCTTTTTCCATAATGCCCTCGCTATCCCAACAAGTTGTTTTTGCCCACCAGAAATATTTACACCGTTTTCACCCAATAGAGTGGCATAACCATTCGGAAATTGTTCGAAGAACTGATCTAATTGATATTTTTTAAAAAAATCCAAAACCATTTGAGGATTCTCAATTGTTTCGCCTAATAAAATATTATCAATCAAATTGCCACTAAATAATTTTATTTCTTGCGGAACCACTCCAATTATTGAACGCCAACCATGCGTAGAAATTAAATCAAAATCAATACCATTGACTTTAAGTTTGCCATCCTCTTTCGAGTACAGTTTTTCTAGAATTTGTAAAATCGTACTTTTACCACTTCCACTTTCACCAATCAAAGCAATTAATTCGCCACGACGAATATTAAATGAAACATTATCCAATAAACATTTTCTGCCTGGAAATCTAAAAGATAAATTCTCAATACTCAGTTCTTGAAATTCTGAAATAAATGTTTTTGTAAAATCTGCTTCGGAATATTCAGGTTGTATCGATGTGAACTCAAACATCCGCTCAAATGCTACTTTGGCTTCTTGTAGTTTTATATTTGCTGCACCTAAATTACTCGACGATGAAATTAAGATACCAACCATTTGTATCAATGCCATAACTGCTCCAATGGTTAACTGACCATTTAAAACAAAAATTGAACTCATTAAAATGACTGAGATTATAAATATTGAACTGATGATTTCATTTATCAAAATATAGCGGCGAACTATTTTATTCAGATTTAATAGTTTATGTTGAAAAATTCCGTAAAAAGTCTGATTTTTTTGTTTAAAAAACTGTTCTCGATTTGCTAATTTAATCTCTCCAACACCTTGAATAGTATCAATGTAGTTGCTTTCATTCATGGCATACGAAGACATTATTTCTCGTTGTCCTGATAATATTTTAGGTTGAAAACGATAGAGAATAAAAATATAAATAGGTATCCAAACTGAAATCAATAACCCAATTTTCCAATCGTAAGTAAAAATTGAAACTAATGAAATGATAACCATTATTGCATCAATTGCAACTGTGCCGACAATAAGTGAAACGGTTTGCTGAATGCGACTTGTGTCGTTTAATCGCGTTATGAGTTCACCTGTTTTGCGCGAATCGAAAAAGGATTTTGGCAAATGCAATAATGAGCCGAAGAAATAATTATTTATCCTTAAATTGAAATCGAAACTTTGTCGCAATAAAAATATTTCTCTGAGATAACTCACGAAACTTCTAAATAAAAGTAAAACACACAGCATACCAACACCCGAATAAAGTTTTAAGTAATCGTGAGCGGGTAATATTTTATCAATCAATATTTGTGAAAATAGTGCGGTAGAAATACCAAGCGCAGCCACGCAAAAGCCCAATGCCAATGCAATGCCTAAAATATTAAAATCTGGTTCAAAATACTCGCGCAGCCAAGCCCAATTTTTAGATTTATTTTTTGAAACTTTCTCTAATTTATCGGTTGGTTTTACGAGCAACAAAGTTTTTGATACCCAAATTTTTTCTAAATCTTCTGGTTTAATCCATTTAATATCGTTTTCGGAAGGATCGCCGATTAAAAAAGCATCTTTGGTTTCATCGTAACGATAGCAAGTAATGAAGTGTTGTAAATTATCTTTTAGAATGACGTGTAAAATAGTAACGTCTTCACAAGTTTTTAAATTTGGTATATCTGCTTCAAAACCTTCAACGTCTAAACCCAATTTTTGCCCAGCTTGCATTAAACCGAGCATTGTTGTACCCGTCGCAGAAGTACCGCTTAATTCGCGTAAACGCTCAAAAGATGCATCACTATCAAAATGTTTTAAAATAGACTTTAAACAAGCAACACCACAATCACTTTGACCTTGTTGTTGGACGTGGTTTTTCTGAAGTTTCTTTTCCATAAACTACGCTTATTGAATGTATTTTAGAATAGCATCAATTTTTGTTTCGCCGTCATAACGTTTAACAAGCTCATTATTTTTATTGTAAATAAAAATGGTGGGTATGTGTTTTACACCAAGTACTTTATCCATTTCGTGTGTTGTGTCGCTAATAACTTGCACATTTTTTAAAGTGTCTAAACCATATTGCTTCGAAAATGCTTTTGTTACACTGTCTTTTTCTTCAGTGAACATGACAATATTAGTTTTCCCAAATTCTCTATGCCTTTCGTTGATACTTTTCGCTTCGTATTGACAATGCTCACAATCTGGGTTGAAGGCGATGAAGATTGATGTTAAATTATTTTCTAAGAAACTTATTCTATTTGGTAAATTTGATAAATGACGTTGCGCATTCTCTGAAATTATTTTTAATCTTTTTAGTTTATTAGTTTCGCTAATCGCATAGCAAGCTAGCCCTAATATAATTGATATAAGTAGTAATGGAAAACCAATTTTTCTATTCATTTTTCAATTATACCTTTGTTAATCAGGTTTTATCGATATTGTTTTTTTAATTTCCTTTGCTATTTCAAAAATAACAAAAAAATAAAGTACAAATGAAACGTTTTTAAAAGTTTTCGCTTCATGATTTAGAGTTTTCATTCCTTCAACAATTAGGAAAATTGAAATCAAAACTATAAACATTAACATTATAATTTTAAACGGTTTATTATTGATGTAAATTATTGGGACTAATATGAAAGTTAAAAAATCATTTTTAAAAATCGATTTTATTTTGTCTGCTAATTTTACCATAGGAATAATATTTTAAATTTTTTAAAAAATATACAAGGCACCATGTATAATAAGGCTAAAACTGATGCCTTGCATTAATCTCATTTAATTTATGATTTAATCAAAACAGCCTTTAAGTGCTGCTGCACCTGCAATAGTTAATGCAGGTCCCCATAATTGGAAACAAAGAGCAACAGCACAAGCAACTCCTGCATAAAAACATCCATCACCTCCTTGAATTAAAATTAACGAGTTAGAACTTACTTTCTTCATGAATAGAATTTTGAATTTAATTAAAAAATTTGATTTTGCTTACGAGTAAATTATGCACATGCGTCAATAGCTATCTGATTAACATAATAGTAAATACCTAATCCTATAAGTCCAAAAGCCAATGTAACTGCTACGAACCCAAAACCAAGTGCAAAGCAATTTCCACCTTCTATTGTTTCTAATTTAGAATTTTCTAATATTTTCATAATTTTAAAAATTAAAATGTGAAAAAATATTTGCCCCAAACTACTTAACGAAACGCAAGGAGCTTACACCCGAATTCTCGAAATATTTGCGCAAAAAAGATAGTTTAATTTAAGAATTATAAAGGTCTAAAAAACTCAGAATAAATTTTTCATTAAGACTAAGTTGATTAGCTCAAAACCGTTTTCTAAAAGAATTTTTTGTAAATCAGATTTTAAGTTTAAAATTTTATTTCCAATACCAATAAAGAAAAAATAACTAAATAAACTTTTTTTAGAGACTAAAGCAATTTTCTTGTTTTTCTCATCAATTAAAATCAGTTCTATGAAAGATAAATAATAATTTTTCTTTTTTATTTTTATGGATTTATCAGAAAAAGATATTCTAAAATCATTGTAACTATCACCCAATAGTGCACTAATTTTTTCAAATAAAACATTCATAACTAAAATTTATTAAAACCATCCCTAGTTTAATAATGGTTAAAGAATTAATTTAAGGATGATTTATGATTAGCAACGTCCAGAAAAATAATAAACAGCATAATTCACCGCAGCAATTTCTACACTAAAAAATGACAGCATCAAGAATGTTTGAAGACAAGTCAAGTTCTGACCTCCTTTATTTTTTTCCAGTGACACATTATCCAATTTTTTCATTCCAAAAAAATTTAAAATGTTATAAAATGATTCACTCCAAACTACTTAACGGAACGCAAGGAGCTTACACCCGAATTATCGAAATATTTGCGCAAAAAAGATAAATCAATTAAGAAAAATTGAGTGTTAGAAACACTACAAACAACATCCACATACATAATCCAACGCCATAAGTTGCACCAACAAAACTCAATGCTTTTGTAAAGGGCTTTTTTATTTGTTCACTCATTCCCCAAGCCAATAACAACCAAAAAGCAATTTCAAAAATATTGATGACACTCAAAGGGTACATTAACCAAACTGGTAGTGCATCTTTTTCAATAAAGCCAGAAAGAGCAAACTTATTTAGCGTGGTTAAATCATCAAAAAGTTTTACATCGCCTGAAAGATAAATTACAGTAAGAAGTATTCTAAAAATCAGAAAAACCAAAGAGGACTTTAAAACAACCTTAAAAATAGATTTGAACCCTGCTTCATAATTTAAAACGATTGTACCGCAGTTAATGCAAATGGTAATTAAAACAGTTTGCAAAAGCGTAGAAACGGGAATAATCACATAACTCCATATTTTCCATTTTGCTTGCTTCGAAAGATATTCATCAATTCGCTCTGTTGTTAATTGCTCGCCTAAAGTATTATAGTAAACTTCTTTCGTGATGATGTAATGATCTTGAATGAAGTAAGCTACTTCATAACCTAAAACTAAAACAAGGAATACCAACCAAGCATTTTGATCTTGAAACGATTTAGCGATACTACTTCCTGTCCGATATAACTGTAAAGTCTTGAGCATATTTCTAAAAATTTACTTTCGATTTATGTTACAAAGGTGAGAGAACTTGCAGCAAAATAGTTCGCCAAATCACGCCAAGTTCCGAAAAGTTCCGCCAAAACGCGCCAAATTCCGACAAATAGAAAAATGCAAATTAGTTTTTTTATACGTCAATTAAAAACGTAACTAAATTTAGTTACTTGGGGGGGTAAAATCTTTTTTACTTTTGTAAGCATAAATTCTTCGATGGCTTGTTTAACTGTTTCAACGCATTTTTCAGTAAAATAATGCCCTTCCAAAGTGTAGTTCATTTCTTTAATAGTGCGTTGAAAATTACGTTCGGACATGCCGACGGCTTCGGCAATTTGCGGTTTTGTGTAAAAAATAATAGGACTCATTTTTATTAAGTTTTGGAATAACGTTGTGATATGATTTTAAGATAAAAACCACGAACGAAATTAATTTGTTGATTCCATTCTTCCAAATAAAATTGAAATTAATTTTTTATTTTTGCTTATGCCGTTCTATAATGTTTTGGGGTTATGCAAAAAGAGGATAGTTATGATTTAAAAATCTTAAATAGTCAGAATTAAAAATAAAATTATTTTTAATTGAGATTTACTTTTTCCCATTCTCCAACTCTCTTAATAGCACAATAACCGTATTTTTAAAATCGGAACAAATAGTTTGTGGGGGTTGCATTTGCGCAAACTTCACCATGTCGGCAGAAGAAAGAATTTGTTTGAGTGTTTCTATTTGCGTAGGTGTAAACTTTTTTTGCTGCAATTGCGCAACGGTTTCACTCGTGGTATTCTGAAAAGCAAAAATATTTTCAGCATCGTAGAGTGCCTGTCGCACTTCTTTAGAAACTTTATTGAAAAAATTATCTACTTCGGGCATGATGACAGGAATTGGCAGTGCGTCAATATTTTTTATGGCTTTCATATACGGCGAGATATACGGACCGCGATAATTTTTTTTGTTCTCGCGTCGTTGTTTGTATTGCTTAAAAAGATACCAAAACAAACCCAAAATGGCAACCGTTACTAAAGCCGGAAAAGCATACTGCACCACATAATCCCAAAAATTGGTAGGTTCTTCAACAATATCTTTAATCGGTAAAATTTGTTTCATTGTGTCAATGCCGAGCGGATAGCGCGCATTGAAATACATCGTGTCTCGAATAATTCTGTAATCGGCATCATTATCCGTTTTAACTTTAGCTTGCGTTATGAGTTGCAATCTGCCTGTGTCCCAAGGTGTTATATAAATTTTTTGTTTCCAAGTCGTGCCGTTGTCTGTCAACCACGAAGTTGTCGCAACATCAAAGGCTGTATCATAAACACAAACTTCTTGCGACGAATCGAATCGCGTACCGATGGTTAAATTGAGTTGAATTTCTGCTTCAAAATGTTGCGTTATAAAAATCGTCGCTAAATCTATTTTAGGAATTGTTTTTAAAGTTGCACCATCTGTAAGTGATTGCGCGTGAGCGATAACTCCGAAGAAAATTAAAAAACTGGTGGTAAATGTAATTAGTATAAACCTCGTAGGTTTAAAAAACCTGCGAGGTTTGAAATTCGATATGTGGTTATATTTCATCTTCGGTTGCGGCGGTTATTAAAAAATTGTTGGAGTGTTTTAACATAATCATCCGTCGTGTCTAAAAAAATAAGACTTGCGCCTGCACTTTTAACGGCTTGATCTAAATAGTTTTGACGCTCGCCGTAATACCGCGTAAAAGTATTCGTCACGGCTGAATCGTTCGTATTTATTTTAAAAGTTTTACCCGTTTCCGCATCTGTTACGTTGATTGTGCCGATAAATGGCAGCGCGCGATCTGTCTTATCGGAAATGCTGATACATATAACGTCGTGTTTCGAAGCGCATTGTTGCAACGCTTTAACGTAGCCATCGTTGATGAAATCGGAAATAATAAAAACAATACTCCGATTTTTGAGCATTGAGTTCAAATAGGTAATACTTTTTTCTAAATTGGTTTCAACATTTGCCGTTTGAAGACTTAAAAAAGTTTGTATGAAACGCAAAATGTTATCGCGTCCTTTTTTGAGTGGAATATATTTTTCGAGCGCAGCACCATAAAAAATAGCTCCTGTTTTATCATTATTTAGTGCTGCCGAGAACGCGAGCGTCGCACAAATTTCTGTCATTAAATCAATTTTAAACTGACGCTGTGTACCAAAAAAAGTTGAACCACTCACATCAATCAAAAACATGAGCGAGAGTTCGCGCTCTTCTTCAAAAATTTTTACGTATGGGTGACCTGTTCGCGCCGTCACGTTCCAATCTATATTCCGCACGTCGTCGCCATACGTGTAGGCACGTACTGAATTAAACGTCATACCTTTTCCACGAAACACAGACGAGTAGTCGCCGCTAAATAATTGCGTCGAAAGGTTTTTAGTCCGCAGTTCTATCCGTCGAAGTTTTTTTAAAATTTCTGTACTTTCCATTTTAGTTGACAGTTGACGGTTAACAGTTGATAGTTTGCGAGTTAACTACGACTGTCAACTGTCAACTATCAACTATCAACTAACTAAGGTACCGCAATGCGATTTAAAATTTGCGCAATTATATCATCCGTCGAAACATTATCGGCTTCGGCTTCAAATGTTAATCCGATGCGGTGGCGCAAAACTTCGGCACTGACCGAGCGCACATCTTCTGGAATAACATATCCACGACCGCGCATAAATGCCAACGCTTTGGCGGCTTTCGCTAAAGCGATACTCGCGCGCGGACTGGCACCGTAGCGAATATAACTTTCACCTTTTATAGAGCTGCCTTTGAGTTGTTTGCGCGTGGCGAAAACCAAATCTAAAATGTATTGCTCAATTTTCGGGTCGAGATAGATGCGCTGAATGAGTGCGCGCGCTTGCAAAATATCGGACGTATGCGCGACCGTTTCAATTTTCATGTCGTCTGCAGAAAATTGACGACGAATAATTTGTCGCTCCTCATCCATGTTCGGATACGTAATTTTTACTTTTAGCATAAATCTATCGAGTTGCGCTTCAGGCAACGGATACGTACCTTCTTGCTCTACGGGATTTTGCGTAGCTAGAACCAAAAACGGCGATTCCAATTTGTGTGTCGTGTCGCCAATTGTGACTTGCATTTCTTGCATCGCTTCTAACAGTGCCGATTGTACTTTGGCAGGTGCGCGATTAATTTCGTCGGCAAGAATAAAATTGGCGAAAATCGGTCCGCGTTTAACTTCAAAAACGCCACGTGGCGAATAAATTAAAGTACCGGTGATATCGGCAGGTAGTAAATCGGGCGTAAACTGAATACGGTTGTACGTTCCGTGAACCGTTGCCGCCAACGTTTTTATGGCTAAAGTTTTTGCTAAACCAGGCATACCTTCTAAAAGTATATGCCCTTCGGAAAGTAATCCGATTAAAAGTTTCTCAATAATATTTTCTTGTCCAACAATTACTTTAGCGGTTTCAGTTTTTATACGTTCAATGAAATGGCTCTGTGCCGTTATTTCTGTTGAAAGTGCTTGTATTTCGGGATATGTCATTAGCTTTTTAAAATTTTTGTAAAATTGCGCAAACTGCGCCAAAACTGAAAATGATTTTATTTTTTTATGAAAAAAATTACTGCCATTAAACTATTTTTCCGGGTGCTTGTCAAATATACGTCCTTACGATTAAAAATATTATTTTCGTTTTCGAATATTTATTCAATCCTATGTTCTTTTAGACCATACGCAAAAAAATAAATAAAATTTTATGTTGCTAATATTATTGGCAAAGAACACTAAAAGTATATCTTTTGTTTCTAACAATAAAACGAATGATTTAAAAAATTTTCAATTTTATTTGAAAAAACTGATAATATTTTTTTTATTTCGTGCAACGTTTATTAAGTTTGCATTATCTTAATAGAAAATTAGAAAAAAGTGTATTCCAATATAATACCTTAAAGATGGGTTAAGTTTTTCATTTTTGTTTTAGATGAAGAGGAAAATTAATTTTTCCTCTTTTTTTTGCCTAAAAGCATAGTTAACAATTTTTAGTTTGAGGTTAATCTTCCGTTAAAACGTCCCATCAAATTTGCTTTAAGAAAAAAATTGCGTCAAATTTGCAAATAGTAAAATTTCTATAAAAATCAATTCAACATGAATCAAATAAAATTTTTGTCATTCACATTTTTACTTATCGCGCTCACTTCATCTGATGCTTCCGCTCAGAAATTTTTCTCAAAAGACGGCAAAGTTTCATTTAACGCTACGTCTGCTAATTCACCTGAAAAAATCGAAGGGACAACTAACAAAGGGGTTTTTGTTTTAGACGCTGCAACGGGAGCGCTGGAAATGGCAGTTTTGCTGAAAGGTTTTCATTTCGAACGCGCGCTGATGGAAGAGCATTTCAATGAAAACTATGTTGAATCGCATAAATATCCGAAAGCTAATTTTCAAGGTACAGTGACCGATTTTAAAACGGTTAATTTACAAAAAGACGGAACTTATCCTGTTCATATCGATGGTTCACTCACGTTGCATGGCGAAACACATAAAATTTCTACAACAGGCACTTTATCTGTTTTAGGAGGAATTGTTTCTGGTGCGAAAACATCTATCGCTGTGAATTTAACGGATTATAAAATTGATATTCCAAGTGTTGTCCGCGATAAAGTGGCGCAACAAGCTAAAATTGATGTTAATTTGAGTTTAGCGAAAATGAAATCGCTGTAGTTTAGGGAAAAAGGAAAAGGGAAAAAGGGAATGGGAATAAGGAATATAGGAAAGGGAATAGGGAAAGCGAATAAGGAATAAAGAAAATTTTTTAATAGAGGTTTTCATTTCGATTTTAGATTTTAGATTTTCAATTCTCATTTTCCTTTTAATTTCAATTTTCATTTTTAATGATAGAAGCGGCTCATTCGACAGAATGAGCCGCTTTTGTTTTTTTT
>JAYVVO010000332.1:0-4344 GCA_043786955.1 Saprospiraceae bacterium | reverse complement strand
AAGAGCATAATAGAACGCCGTATAAATCTCAAAATGAATATTTAGCCAAACAAGCAAAATGAAAATTGTTATAAAAATTAAAAATTTATTGTTAGTGAGATCTTCAAAAATTACCTAACTTTGCAATTATGAATTTTCTAACTAAATATCCGGTTTTAAAAAACAGAATGTATCTGAGGAAGTTACTCACTGAAACTGTTTTCACAACTATGGCTTTAGAAAATCAATTGGTCAGTCGTTCTAAAATTGAGCAAATTGTTGACTTGGCACTTCAAGAAGGTAAATCTCCCACTGAAATTAATTCTGAGCTAATAAGAATTCTTAAAGGATCATAATCTCCTTTATCTCCAGCTTTCATGGCGTTAATATATTTCATCCGAGATTCACCTTCTCTCTGATATAAAGTTAGAAAATTATAGCCAAATTTTAAAGCAACAATATTCATCAAAATCCTTCCAGTTCGACCATTTCCATTATTGAAGGGATGAATTTTTATGAATTCGTAATGCGCATAGACCAAACATTCTAAATAGTCTTCTCGCTTTCCAGCAATTGAGATTTTGTAATTTAAATTATCAATAAATTGATACATCAAGTTGGCAATTCTATGAGGTTCTGGCGGAATAAGCTGACCTACACTGACTATAGTTTCGCGCCATTTACCAGCCCAACTATATAATTGTCCGAACGCAATTTTATGTATCTCTAAAATAAACTGCACTGAAATTTCAATATCACTTTCAGAATTAATGACAAAAAGTTCAGCCGAAGAAATGCCCAACGCTTCATACGCATTGATGAGTTCTTTATCAACAATACCAAGTAAATTATCTTCAGAAAAGGGTGTCCAACTCGTTTTATCTCCCATAAAATAATTATAATGCTACAACTCTACTACCTGTTGCGCAAAATACTTGACACTCTTGTCTGCACTTGCCTTGCTTCTTTGTAATCTATAAAAGCTGTTAGGTTTTTAAAAACCTAACAGCTTTTGTAAATTTAAATATTTCCCTTCTTCAATTCTTGAACTGCATAATCGCAAGCGCGCGCGGTTAAAGCCATATATGTCAGCGACGGATTTTGTGTTGAAGTAGATGTCATGCAAGCACCATCGGTGACAAAAACATTTTTACACGCGTGCAATTGATTCCATGCATTGAGCAGCGATGTTTTTGGATCTTTTCCCATCCGCACACCGCCCATCTCGTGAATATCATTACCGGGTGCGCGTTTACTATTATCGTGTGTTCTGATATTTATAAATCCTGCTGCGGTAAACATTTCTGTCATTTGCGCTAAATAATCTTTTATCATTTTTTCGTCGTTATCGTCATAGTCAACAGAAATGCGCAGCATTGGCATACCGAACGGATCTTTCTGATTTTTATCGAGTGCGACAAAATTTGTCTCTTTCGGTATCGTTTCACCCATCATGTGCGAACCCACTTTCCAATTACTCAATTTGTTTTTACTATCAATCAGTTGATTTTTTAAATCCTCGCCCACTGCATCACCATCTGCACCCGTGTGATGACGATCTGCACTAAAACCTGCGGCATAGCCACGCAAGAAATCCGTTTCTTGTTTATACACGTTTCTAAATCTTGGAATGTAGCAACCGTTTGGTCGTCTGCCTTCCGTCGTAGTATCTAAATCGCCTTCGTGATCGGCGTTAATGGTTGCGCGATAATTATGAAAGGCTACGTACTTACCCATCAAATCGTTGTCGTTACCCAAACCATTTGGAAAACGATTAGACGTAGAATTTAAAAGAATTAAATTTGTATTCAATGCTGCGGCGTTGACAAAAATAACGCGCGCATAAAATTCTATCATTTCTTTTGTTTCCGAATCGAACACGCGAACACCCGTTGCGCGCTGTTTTTTTTCATCGTAAATAATAGAATGTACTACCGAATTAGGACGCAGTGTCATGTTTCCAGTTTTTGCTGCCCAAGGTAAAGTTGAAGCATTACTACTGAAATAACCACCATACGGACAACCGCGTTGACAAATGTTTCGATTCAAACACTGACCTCTACCCTGCTGTGTATGTATCGGTTCTGGTTTTGTAATGTGCGCAGCGCGACCAATAATGACTGGTCTATCTTTATAAGTTTTCGCCATTTGTGCCGAAAAATATTTTTCAACATAACTCATTTCATGGGGTGGCAAAAATTCGCCGTCGGGAAGTTGTGGCAAACCGTCTTTGTTACCAGTTATGCCCGCAAATTTTTCAACGTAACTGTACCAAGGCGCGATATCGTTATAACTTATCGGCCACTCGACGGCAAAATTATCGCGCGCAGGTCCATCAAAATCAAACTGACTCCAACGCTGCGTTTGTCGCGCCCACAAAAGTGACTTTCCTCCTGTTTGGTAGCCGCGAATCCAATCGAAGGGTTTTTCTTGAATGTAAGGATGTTCGTTATCTTTCACCACAAAATGCGCCGCATCTTCTCTGAATATATAACAACGGCTCGCAATCGGATTGGCTTCTTGCACTTCAAGCGGCAATTCACCGCGATGATCCAATTCCCATGGCTCTTTTAAAGTTGTGGGATAATCCACAATGTGTTTTACTTCGCGACCGCGCTCTAAAACCAAGGTCTTTAATTTTTTTTCCGAAAATTCTTTTGCTGCCCAACCACCACTGATACCTGAACCAATGACTATGACATCGTATGTGCGTTTTTTTATACTATCCATTTTTTTACTTCGAGCTTTGAGCGATGAGCTTTGAGCCCTATTTTAAATTTTAGAAAATGATTTTTAATTAAAAACTTTTACGTCAGCTAAAAGCTAATGGCTCAAAGCTCATGGCTTTTTAACAGGAACACACCCAAAATATCGCGCAGGTGCCATTTCGTAATCGGAAAAATGCGTCAAGTAATATTCCGAACTGGTGTAACCTTGAATAGTTAATCTACGAAGCGTTTTATAAAAATTTACAGTATCGGAATCCGCAGAGGAAGAAAGCATTTTCAAAATGCTTAATCGTTGCGTCGAATCGCAATCAATGAAATTTTTACTAAAAGTTTTATTGCAGAGTGGATCAATCCCAGAAAGGTTTTTTTCAAAATTTGCTTGCGATTTTTTATCGTAGCAGTCCGTCACCATTTTCTGAACAAACTGATGCACGTTCATACTTTTTGCACCTGGCGAGTCTGTTGAAGGAATAATTGTATCAACGAGTTCCGCCAGAAGTGCTTCGTTATTAATGGATGAAAAAAATTGTTTGCCTATTGTCGCAGCGTTCCAAGATGTAGCCCACGCAGGTAAACTCACCAAACTGCCCATAGAAAGCGCAATGCCTTTTATTACTTTACGTCTTTGCATTTTTATTATTTTTTTAGAGAGTCAAATTTAAGAACAGTTAATTTAAATCCAAAAACAAAAACAATTATTTGTGAAAAGTTTTTTCACTCTTTCATATTTTCTCTATTACTCTAGCGGTATTCAATTTTGACTGCCAACGCCATGCATCCATTAAAGATTGTTCGAGACTCAGTTTTGCCTCCCACAATAAAATATTTTTTGCTTTTTTTACGTCTGCCCATAACGTAGGAATATCACCTTGTCGTCTTTCACCTATCACGTTTGGTACTTTTATTTTATTAACGCGCTCGAAAGTATCAATCACTTCTTTAACACTGTTGGCATTTCCGGTGCCGATATTAAAAACGTCGTAGTACGAGGGTTCCTTAATGCCAAATAAAAATTTCAGCGCTAACACATGCGCCTCTGCTAAATCAACTACGTGAATATAATCGCGCAAACAAGTACCATCGGGTGTTGGATAATCGCTGCCAAAAACTGTTAAGTGCGAACGAATGCCAGCTGCAGCTTGTGTCACGAACGGAATTAAATTATTGGGTACACCGAGCGGTAATTCGCCAATCAATCCCGTTGCGTGTGCACCAATCGGATTAAAATAACGCAGCGCAGCGACTTTCATCTTTGCGCCCGATAAAACGACATCGTTCAAAATTTCTTCACCAATTTGTTTTGTATTGCCGTAAGGTGAAGTTGCTGTTTGAACAATTGTGCGTTCTGTAACAGGCATATCTTCCGCTAAGCCATATACCGTTGCGGAGGATGAAAAAATAATATTTTCAACACCCACTTCGAGCATAACTTGAAGCAACGTAATGAGCGAAGTTAAATTATTTTCGTAATAATCTAAGGGTTTTTTTACAGATTCACCAACAGCTTTATAAGCTGCAAAATGAATGACACCTTCGATTTTTTCATCTGTTAGAATGCGTTTTAAAACTTTTTTATCGAGGCAGTTTTTATTGTAGCATTTTATTTTTTTTCCTAAAATTTGTGCAATACCTTTTA
>JAYVVO010000331.1:0-4352 GCA_043786955.1 Saprospiraceae bacterium | reverse complement strand
ATAACGAGGTTGTTTTTAAAAAAGCTTTTACAAATAAAATTGTATTCAAGGCTTTTGTACGTGATATTTTAGGTATTGAAATCGAAGTGGATATAATTGAAACTGAAAAACGTTTTGAACCTCGAATCGGTAATATTGATTTCAAATTAGACATTTATGCCGAATCAATTGATAAGCGAGTTGTCATAGAAATTCAACGTATTGAATACGACTCACACTTTGATAGATTTTTACATTATTTTTTTATGGTTTTTGCAGAACAACAACGGAAGCATAAAAATTATAGCCCAGAGCAAACCGTTTATATGATAGTTATTTTGACTGCTCCATACAGCATAGACGATAAAAATGATAATGTCATCCAAGATGAAGTGCTTTTACTAAATTTAAATCCTAGAACAATTGGTGGTATTGAACGAAAAATGAATGACCATCAATTGGTATTTCTTAATCCAAATTATCAAGATGCTGAGACGCCTCCTGAAATTCGAGATTGGTTGGACTTAATTTATCAATCAATTCATAAAAGTGAAAACCCTAAAATAAATTTAAGTAACGAAGGCATTAAGGTTGCAGTAGATTTGATTGATTACGACGATTTTACGCCTGAGCAACGAACGGAAACAATAGACGAAAACGAAAAAAGAATTACGACTGCAAGACTGAAAGAATTCGAAGTAAGAGAAATTGGGCGAAAAATGGTTGAAATGGGTCTTACTAATGAAATAATTTCGGAGGCAACAGGTTTGTCGACTGAAAGGATTAATATTATTCGCAACACAGACTTTTCAAAACGGCGCAAACAGTAAAGTGCTTTAGTTTTTTGGAGGCTATATTTGCGCCGCGAAAAAATAATAGCAATACGATGACCTACGAACCTGTAATCGGATTAGAAATACACGTACAACTTTCGACGGCTTCAAAAGTTTTTTGTGCCGATAGCACTTCGTTTGGTGCAGAGGCGAACACACACACGTCTATTATTTCTTTGGCGCATCCGGGTGCATTGCCGCGCATAAATGCTAAAGTGGTTGATAGTGCTGTTATTTTAGGTTTAGCATTAAAAGGCAACATCAATAAAATAAATACTTTTGATCGCAAAAGTTATTTCTATCCCGATTTACCGAAGGGTTATCAAATCACGCAAGATAGAAAACCTGTTTGCGTGGGTGGCGAAATTCCAATTCGATTGAGTGACGGCACAGAAAAAATTATTGGTTTGCATCATTTTCATATCGAAGAAGATGCAGGCAAAAGTATTCACGACCAAAACGCGCATTTTACGCTCATTGATTTGAATCGCGCAGGCACACCGCTTTTAGAAATTGTAACGCTCCCCGATATTCGTTCGGCAGAAGAAGTAGATGCACTAATGACGGCTATGCGACAATTGGTGCGTTGGCTCGGCGTGAGCGACGGCAACATGGAAGAAGGTTCTATGCGTTGCGACGTAAATATTTCTATTCGTGAAGCAGGAAGTTCTGTACTCAATACGCGCTGCGAAATAAAAAACATGAACTCTATGCGTTATGCGCGCCGTGCAATTGCTTACGAAGTGCAACGACAAATTGATGTTGTGACGAGCGGTGGCGAAGTCGTGCAGTCAACCCTCAACTTTGATCCTGAAACGGGAATCACAACACCTATGCGGTCGAAAGAAAATGCGCACGATTATCGTTATTTTCCCGATCCCGATTTGCCACCTGTAATTATTTCAGAAAAAAAATTAGACGATAGCAAAGCTGCTTTGCCGATTCTGCCTTGGGAAGCATATCAAATTTTACAAAAAAAATATGCACTCACCCCATACGATGCTGCGCTACTAAGCAATGAAAAATCTGTTTTTGATTTTTATACGCGTTTAGTAGAGACGTTGCATGCAACGTCTCTACAATTATGCAAATCGGCGGCAAATTTGGTCATCAATAAAATTATTCCCTACACCGATGCGGAAAAAATAAACATCAGCGCGTTTCCAATTTCGAATGAAAAATTAGTCGGTCTTTTAAAATTGGTTGAAAATAAAAGCGTTGCACCCGCCATTGCTTTTAGTACTTTATTCGATGCGTTGCTCATTCCAGAAAATTTTAATTTAACTACCGAATCACTTGCGCAAAAATTAGAACTCATTCAAACCAACGATGCCTCGGCTTTAGAAACTTGGGTGGATGAAGTGATTACAAAAAATCCTGATAAAGTTTTAGCCTACCAAAAAGGTAAAAAAGGATTGATTGGTTTTTTTATGGGCGAAGTGATGAAATTAGCGCGCGGCAAAGCTGAACCTAAAGCGACGGAAAAGTTATTGCTCGAAAAATTGGGTTAATCGAAAAGGGTGGGGATGCGCTAAATTTTTTTTAACCACCGATGTTACGCAATGAGGTGCAGCGCAACGCAATATTTGTAGAAAATAAAAATTCAAACCGCAGGAGGTGCATAGCTCCTCAATATAGTTTGCTTTATGTTAAGGTGCGCTGAACCTTGCTTAACATCAGTTAATCATCCAATCGTTTTCGACTGAAATATTTTCTTTCAAAAAAATCCTTTCAGATTTTTAAATTCTTTTGCTGACATTATGTACTTTAGCGTTCGCTTGGGCTCCTCAGAAAAACTGAGTGATGTCAAAGCAACCACCATTTCTAAAAAAATAAAAAAATTATTCGATGACTAAAATTTTTGTCCTCCTCGCTTGTGGCTTCTTCCTCATTTCTTTTCAAATAATCGCACAACCTATTACGGCAGGTGCAGATATTGCCGTCACAAATACTGCGTCGGGTAAAGTGCGCGGTTACACGCACAACGGAATGTATATTTATAAAGGGATTCCGTATGCACAGGCGGATCGGTTTATGTCACCTGCACCCGTAAAACCTTGGACGAATGTGCGTAGCTCTTTATCTTATGGTCCTGTTTGTCCGTTACTCGATCCAACAACTTCGGTTACGGATGAACCTGAATTTTTCTTTCACCACGATTGGGGTTATACGAATGAAAATTGTTTGTGTCTTAATATTTGGTCGCCGAGTATTTCTGATACTAAAAAGCGTCCCGTTATGTTTTGGATTCATGGTGGCGGATTCACAGCAGGTTCTTCTCAAGAATTACCTTCCTATGATGGTGAAAACCTCAGCAAAAAAGGTGATGTCGTCGTCGTATCAATCAATCATCGGTTGAATATTTTGGGTTATTTAGATTTATCGGCTTATGGAGAAAAATATAAAAACTCTGCCAATGTGAGTATCTTGGATATGAAAGCCGCTTTAGAATGGGTGAAAGCGAATATTTCTAACTTTGGCGGCGACCCCAACAATGTTACCATTTTCGGACAATCGGGTGGCGGCGCAAAAGTAAATACACTCATGGCAATGCCTTCTGCCAAAGGTTTATTCCAGAAAGCAATTAACGAAAGTGGATCATTCAGAACGGCGATGCTCGAAAAGTCTGAAACACAAAACATAGCAGCCGAAGTTTTAAAAAATTTAAATTTGAATGCTAATCAAGTTGATTCAATTCAGAAAATACCTTACGCGCAGTTGGCGGACGCGGGAAAAAAAGCTTTAAAGAAGATTGAAGATAAAATGAAAGCAGAAGGCAAACCGAGCATTAAGTTTGGTTTGAGTTGGGGGCCAAGCCGTGATGGCAATGTGTTACCGTATCAACTTTTTTCTAAAGAAGCTTTCGAACTTTCAAAAAATATTCCTTTGATGCTCGGCACAACCAAAAATGAATTTGTTTCGACAGCATTTATTGGAATGAGCGATGCAACGGCGGAGCAAGCAATGGGTCTTGTAAAAAATAGATACAAAGAAAAAGCCGACGCCTACGTTGCTGCTGTCAAAAAAGCATATCCTGCGGACACAAAACCAACGGATTTAATAGATATTGACGTAAATTTCAGACCAGGTGCAGTAGTGCAAGCGAATGAAAAATCGGCAGTGGCGGGTGGCGCACCCGTTTATATGTATCTGTTTACGTGGCAATCGCCTTCGGTTGGTGGAAAGTATAAAGCAATGCACTGCATGGAACTACCTTTTGTTTTTAATAATATTGCGCGCTGCGAAGAAATGACTGGTGGAACAAAAGAAGCATACTTACTTTCGGATAAGATGAGTTCGGCTTGGATAAATTTTGCGCGAAACGGAAATCCAAATCACAGTGGCTTGCCCAATTGGACGGCATACAATGCGCAAAATACTTCAACAATGTTTTTTGATAATGAATGTGTCGTAAAACCACAACAGGATAAAGAATTGATGGAATTGGTAACTAATAAATAACTGATGTTACTGATAAAGCTGCAGCGCACTTTAACAAAAAGAAAACTAAGTTAAGGTGCGCCGCAATTCACAGTGTAA
>JAYVVO010000330.1:0-4361 GCA_043786955.1 Saprospiraceae bacterium | reverse complement strand
ATCAGTTGATGTCTTACGGCGAATACATTCACAGCCCGCGCATCAAACAACTGCGCGCTGAAATGTACGGCGAAGCAGTAGAAGCATAAATTTTTTCTGGATTTTTATATTAAGCAGAGGAACGCACCATCATAGTGCGTTCCTCTTTTTATTTAATTAATTATCAATCGCCTGTAATACCAACGCGCGAAAAACGCCACTGTTATTATTATCATCAATTTTCTGCGTTTGCTTCATAATGACACCAATAATATTTTCTTTTGGGTCGGCAAAATAATTTGTGTTGAAATAACCACCCCACGTGAAAGTGCCTGCATCGCCTAAACCGCCTTCTGATTGTCCTTTTTCGGTTACTAATCCAAAAGCTAAACCATAATTCTGATCCGATTTTGTACCACCCAAATAATCGCCTACTTGGTTAATCATCATACTTTCAATCGTCTTTCTGCTCAATAATCTCTTACCGTTGAGTTCGCCGTTATTTAAATACATTTGTAGAAAAATGGCGTAATCTTTTGCTGTACTCGAAAGTCCGGCACCACCCGAAAAAAATGTTTTTGCGCCTTTGATAGGATATTCTGTATCGTAAAAATCATCCGTGAATGTCGTCCAATTATTATTTGTTTTTGTTTGCACTTTTACTAATCTGGAAGATTTTTCGGTCGGAAGATAAAAATACGTATCGTTCATTCCGAGCGGTTCGAAAATATGCTTCTTTAAATATTCATCGAAGGGCATACCCGAAACAACTTCGATGAAGTAACCCAAAACATCTAAACCTTCCGAATAGGTAAACTTTTCTCCTGGCGCGCTGTGCAGTGGAAGTTTGGCTAATTTGCGAATGTTATCGCCAATTTTGACAGGGTCAGTTGTGAATAAATCCACTATTCCAGCTTTTTTATACATGGCTCTAAATCGCGCATCGCCATCAATTTTGCCATAACCAATTCCAGATGTGTGCGTAATTAAATGTCGAATTGTAATTTCTTTTCCAGCAGGTTTTGTCGTGTATGTGGTATCAGACATGGTTAGACTATCTAAAACTGTTGGATTTTTAAATTCAGGAATGTATTTCGAAATCGGATCGTCGAGATTAAACAAACCTTCCTCCCAAAGCATCATTACTGCCGTTGATGTAATGGCTTTAGACATAGAAGCAATGCGAAAAACATCATCCGTCTTCATCGCTCTGTTTGAAACATTATCTGCCGAACCAAACGCTTTTTGATAAACAATTTTTCCATTCCGACAAACCACTGCCACAGCACCCGGAATTTCTTTTAGATCAATTGATTTTTGTAAAAAAACATCAATCCGTTTCAATCTTTCGGAAGACATCCCTACACTTTCGGGTTTATCTTCGGTGAATGGTGCCGAGAAATGACCAGAATTAGTTTGACAAAAAACAGAAGTAGGAAAAAATAGAAAAGCAAAAACAATCTTTTTCATGTTTTAATTTTATTAAGTATTGCAAGTAAAATAATTGCCGTCAGCTTTAACTGACGGCAATTATTTTACTTGCAATTATTTCTTGGCACTTAAGTAAGTAAAAAAATTTAATCCGCGTAACTTGGAGTAGCTCAATGCTACAAATTCTCGATAGGTTGATAGTGCAAAACGCTGACGCGATGCGGTGCAAAATAATATTGCGCAGCAGTTTGAATTTCTTCAGCCGTCACTAAGTTATAATTTTCCGATTCGGTATTGATGAGGTTTATATCGCCGATGAGTTCGTAAAAAGCTAAATTCATACTTTTATTCATGATGCCAGCATCGCTAAAAGTATTCTGACTTTCGATCCGATTTTTGAGTTTAGCGAGTTCGCGCGGCTGAATGAGTTCAGTTTTCATGCTGTTTATTTCTTCCCAAATATATTTTTCGGCGGCTTCAAAACCAATATTCGGCAACGGTTTTCCTTCAATGATTATTAAACCCGTGTCAATGCTGCCTGTTTGATAGCAGTCTATTTCAGAAAAAATTTGTTTGTTCTTCACCAAATTCTGATACAATCGCGACGATGTTCCACCCGCTAAAATATCAGTACATAAATCCAAAGCGTAATAATTTTTTTCTAATCGCGCCACACCTGGAAACGCCATATACAAAACTTCGGCAGGCACTTTGGCTTCCACGCGTTTTTCACGACGCTCCGTTTGTTCTTCTTCAAGTGTATATTCTGATTTTGCAAACGTTTTAGAAAAAGGAATATCGGCGTACCATTTTTCTATCCAATCTTTTACGGATTGTGCACCACCGACGCGATTAAAATTACCTGCCACCGAAAGCACTGCATTATTAGGTGCGTAAAAGCGCGCGTAAAAATTTTCAGCATCGGTCATTGTTGTTTGCGCCACGTGGTCAAAATTTAAACCAATCACAGGCCAACGATAACTTGATGTTTTATAAACCAATTCGCCGAGATGATGCCACACGTCGCCATACGGTTCATTAATTGTCGTTTCTTTAAATTCTTCAATAACCACTTTTTTCTGAACGCGCAACAGTTTATCTGTCAATTTTAAATTGTGCATTCTGTCGCTTTCCACCCAAAGCGCGGTTTCTAAATTTTCGGCAGGGACAACATTGTAATAGTTTGTGACATCCTGATTGGTATAAGCGTTATTTTCGCCGCCCGCTTTCTGAATAATGGTGTCAAAATCTTTAATATTTTTTGTGCCACCAAACATCAGGTGTTCAAACAAATGCGCTAAGCCTGTATGATTTTCGTTTTCGTCGCGACTGCCAACGTTATAGAGAATATTTACAACCGCCAACGGCGTGGCAGTATCGTTGTGCAAAATGACGCGCAAACCGTTGCTTAAAGTATATTTTTCAAAAACAACCATAGTTTAGAGAATAAGGAACAAGGAATAGTGAAAAGTGAAACACTTAAATTTTTAAAAGCGCTGAAAGCGCTACACGTTTTAGCGTGGGGCGAAGTCCCACGAAAATCAAAACGAAAATCAAAACGAAAATCAAAACGAAAATTAAAATCAAAACGAAAATCAAAATCAAAACGAAAATCAAAATCAAAACGAAAATCAAAATCAAAATCAAAATCAAAACGAAAACGAAAACGAAATTCAAAACGAAAATCAAAACGAAAATCAAAACGAAAATCAAAATCAAAATCAAAATCAAAATCAAAATCAAAATCAAAATGAAAATCAAAATCAAAACGAAAACGAAAACGAAAATCAAAACGAAAATCAAAACGAAAATCAAAACGAAAATCAAAACGAAAATGATACCGCCGTAGGCATGACCAATTTGTAACCGTCCCATTTATTGGGCTTAAAATAAAAACGCTTAGAATTTAAGTTGAATCGCTATTACATCCATTCTTCTTCAATCAAATATTCTTCACAAATTAAAGTTTATTCAACGAGATTTTGTTTATTTGTACCGTAAAATTAATAAAATTAATCGCTATGCGTGTTCAACAAGCATCTGGACTACTATCGTTCGAACATTTTTCAGAACCAATTCTGAGTAAGAGTAAATTTAATCAGCGTTTACAAAAATCTATCATTGTAGGTGTTGGAATTTTAATTTTTTCTTTACTCATGGGTATGGTGGGTTATAAATATATTATCGGCGTGGAAGGTTGGGACGATGCTTTTTATAACGCTTCTATGATTTTAACTGGAATGGGACCCGTTGTGGACGGTAGCATCAAGTTGACAAGTGCTGCTAAAATATTTTCGGGTTTGTACGCCATTTATAGTGGTGTAGCGTTTCTATCAGGCATTACAATTGTTTTTTCACCGCTCATTCATCGTTTCTTACATTGTTTTCATATTGATTCTAAGAGTTAAAAAGCCATGAGCCATGAGCTATCAGCAGGTAGCAACGAGCCTTTCACGGTTCTCAATGCTCAAAACTGATAGCTCATAGCCCAAGGTTATATACTTTTATCGGTCACTTAACTAAACCTATTTCATCACTTCAAAAAACTACTCATTTATATCGAACGAATAAATATCGTCGCCACCGTTTCCACCGATGCGATTCGATGAAAAGAAACCATGTTTGTCAGAACCCGGCATAAACATAATGCCAAAGTCGTCCGCTTCGCTGTTATAAGGTTCACCCAAAGCTGTTGCCCGCGAGGAGCGCTCATCCAAATCAATTTTGTATAAATCTAAACCGCCTTTGTTGTTCGGTAGTCCATTCGATGAAAAATATAAAATACCGTTCTCAGAAATATACGGAAAAATTTCATTTTTAGATGTGTTGACGCGCGCACCCAAATTAATAGGTTGCGTCCAAGTGCCGTCGGGCAATTTTCTAATTTCGTAAATATCCATACCACCAAATCCACCAGGCATATTCGAGGCGAAAAATATTTTTTTACCGTC
>JAYVVO010000329.1:0-4369 GCA_043786955.1 Saprospiraceae bacterium | reverse complement strand
TACGGTGGATTATAACCCAAATACCTAAAATTACCAAAATATTCGACGGCGTGTAATTTGAGTGCCGCCTCTAATTTTTCAGTGTATTTTTTAATATCAGTTTCAGAAGCAAATCCGCCAAATTGTATTGCCGCTACGTATTCATCCGCAGTTTTTGTAATTTTTACATTCGAGTCGGTCGGCTTAGGCAAATTTTCTTTTTCGTATTTGGAGGGCATTACAAAACTCATCGTCGAAACAGAATCGTTAATATCCATGTGTACGGGTGAGGTCATAGAAATTTGTTGTTTGCCTTCGTTGCCACCAAAAATGTAACGCGCCAATTTGTTAAAGCCATTGCTTCCTAATTCTTTATACGTTTTGTCTGAAGATGTAATTGTTGCCATTGTCACCGCAGGATAGAATCGGATTTCAAAATCTTTTTCTTTCTGAATCACTTTATACGCTTGTTCTTCTGTTTTATTTGTTGCCATAGAAATGTATGCTTGAAGTAAAATAAAAATACCGATAAGAGCGAGAACGATAATCAAGAATATTTTCATAGATAAACAATTTTAGTAAGTAAGTGTGAGTAAAGAAATAATTAATTAAAAATTAAGTTGCCGTCAGCTTTAGCTGACGGTCAGAATATTAATAAATTTTTAAGCTTTAGCCAAAATTAAATCAATTATTAATTTCAATCCGTCAGCTAAAGCTGACGACAACTCATTTATTTTCAATTACTTTAATTCCCACGCTCAGTCATTCTGTATTTCAAATATTTTAGCTACATAAATGATAAAAGCTAAACAAAATTAATTGTTTTGCATTTGGGAGGCATTACACAATTATGAAGAAGATTTGTAGGTTTCACTGATTTGAGCTACGAGCTTCAAATCGCAAGCAGGGCTTCATAGCTCATAGCTCATAGCTCATAGCTCATAGCCTATTATTGAGCTTTTGGACGTGTTGTTGCAGGATTTCAATTTTTTGAAGTAAGTGCGCAACGGTTTCAATGCCTTCTAAATTAATGTCTAATTCGCGGTACAAGACCACATAAGTTTCTAATTTTTTGAGTTCATCAATAGGTACAAACACTTGCTGTTCATGGCGCGTTACGTGTATCAATCCCGATTGACTCAAGGACTCTATAAACGATACTTCAATATTGTGATGAAGACAAAATTCAATGGCAGGTATTAATTCTCTTGTTATCATAAAAAATATTTTATTTTAATTCAGATAATTCTTTGAAGCGTATTTTTTGTTCCTCTGTCAGGTTTGTTGGCAATTTAACTTCATAAACAACGAACAAATCACCCGATTCACCTTCTTTTTTATAAACTGGCACACCTTTACCTTTCAGTCGCGTTTTAGTGCCGTTTTGTGCTTCAGGCGAAACTTTCAATTTTACTTTTCCGCGAATGGTATCTACAATTATTTCTCCACCGAGTAAAGCAGTGTATAAATCAACGTTTACGGTAGTTATTAAATCGTTTCCAGAGCGTTTAAAATTGGGATTGTTTTCGATGGAAAAAGTGATAAATAAATCACCCGCTGGTCCACCATTTTCACCGGGCGCGCCATAACCTGTTAATTTTATTTTCTGACCATTTTCAATACCGGCTGGAATTGTAATGCGCACATTTTTTCCATTCACAACTATTGTCTGCTGGTGCGTTTCCATAATTTTTTCCAGACTGAGTACGAGTTCCGCATTGTAATCTTGACCTCTGAATTTTGTTTGCTTTGTGCGTTGTGTATTTCCGAACATGGATTCAAAAAATCCAGAATAGTCCTCGTCATTGTCAGTATCAAAATTGCCGGCATGTTGCGGATTACCGGAATAAGAAGATTGCCGATTGCCTTGTCTTTGTTCTCTACCGCCTTGCGATTGTTGATATTGCTGACGCTCTCGCTGATTTTTTTGTTGTGCTTCTATTTGGTCAGCGTGTTCCCAATCTTTTCCGTACTTATCGTATTTTTTTCTTTTTTCCGCATCGCTCAAGACTTCATTTGCCTCATTCACTTTTTGAAACTTTTTATGTGCGTCTTTATCATTCGGATTTAAATCGGGATGTAATTTTCTGGCTAACTTCCGATACGCTTGTTTAATATCTGCTTCAGAAGCTGTTTTATCAATCTCTAAAATTTTGTAGTAATCAATGAAATCCATAATTTAGTTGATAGTTGATAGTTATTCGTTGTTGGTTGTTTCATGAACGATCAACTACCAACGAACAACGATCAACGAATGTAGTTTATTTTTCAAAAAGATTTACAATAATTTTCATTAAAAAAAACTTAGCAGCAAAAGCCGCTAAGTTAATTGATTGACTTGAGTCAACTTTAAACAAAAACCAATTAATAGCTTTGAGCTTTGGGACTTGAGCGCCGCTCGCAATGTGAAACTCAAGGATCAAAGCTTATAGCTTAAGGATGCGTGATAAAACCTTCTGAAAGCATTTTTTTGTAAATGACTCGCGCAATTTCTTCAGTCATTTGAGTTACACCTTTTGGGTCTGTTGTTTGGGTTTGTCCTGTCCAAATAATTTTATTTTCTTTGACAGAAAATATATTCGTCTCGACAGTGAAAGTTTTAGTCGTTTCGTAATAACCAGGTGTAGAATAATTTGCCCAACCCCTGGCATAATAACCGTTCAGCGTTCTGTAATTGGTTGGGTATAGTTCGTAATTGCCAGGCACATACAGTTTTTCTCTATCAACATCCATTAAACTCATCGTAACTGCACCGTCAAAACCATCAGCTTTAATTTTATCGCGCAGGGTTTCTATTTTATTTTTATTAAAATCGGCGTCTAAGTAATTGTAAGATACTACGCCTTTACCATTCAAATAGCCTACCATTTGGTCTTCCGCTTTGCGTCTATTTGTTTCACTTTTGAACAGCGCAATCACAAGCACCTTACTAAGTTTATTTATCTGCACTTGTTTATTGGGTTCTTTCCAACTACTCACTATTCTGGTTGAAGTGCATGATGCCAACAAAAATGAAATTAGAATACAACTTGAAATAAATTTCTTCATGAAAGGAGTTCTTTAAACTTTTAGAAATTTTTTAACTGAATTATTTTAAACCTTAACATTATCTACCCTCTTGGATTTCTAATTTGTGGTCTGCTTTGCGGAGCAGCTTGTTGGCGCATTTGCGGTCTATTCTCTCTCATATTAGGTCGCACTATTACAGGTTGGCCAATATTTTTACCGTAATAATTTGTATTCTGCGGCTGTCTTGAAAACGTTGGTGCATTTTGAGAGGGCGCATTTCTGTGTGCACCATCGTTTTTATTAAATATTTCTTTGGGTTTATCATTTGTGCGAACACCATAAGTTTTATTTCTATTATCTGAATTTCTATAAAAAGGTTTGTGTTCGTTTTCATTAAATCCTCTTATCCCGTCGCCATCATAATTTTTATAAACGTTTCGATAATAATAGCGCGGATAATTTGATACATAATATTGGTGGTGCATCCAAGGTTGATATACGCCGCTGTTCAGAGAAATTGCGAAGCCCGAATTCAAATCGTAATCGCTATAAATGCGTGGTAAATCATTTGAAAATAACCATTGACCGTTATTTAAATAAACGAAATCGCGATTCGATAAATCGTAGTACGCTTCAATATCCGGCAAATAATAATAACGCACACCGAGCGAATATGCTGGTGCCCACGATGGGTTTTCATACTGCACACTCTGAGTTGCAACTGCCGAAGTTTCACAACCAATATTTAAAGAAAGCAAAACTACCACACCAAATAAAAAACTTATCTTTTTCAATAGTTTCATACTAAAAGGTATTTTAAGGTCAATAAATCATTATCAATGAATTACTTTAATTACATTTTAGACATCTTACTGCACTCAATAGAACACAGTCTGCATTGTGCTTCGCAGCTCAAACAGTGTTCCAAGTGCGAATGTTTTTCACATTCATTGGCGCAAGCAGTACATATTTCTTCACACAAACTACAAATTTGTTTGGCGAATTCACTGTCGCTCGCCATAGCATTGACTGCCAACAAGCATATATCGGTGCAATCGCGTGTAAGTTTTAAACAGCGCGCTAACATTTGTATGCTTGCTTCGCTTAGGCATTCGTTTCCGCAACGCGCGCACTCAATTGCGCAATCGTGGCAAGCAATAATACAACTTTGATATTTTAGATGATTCATTATAAAAGTTTAGAGGTAATAAAATAAAATCTAATTGCTAAATTTAAAAAACTTAGTTACACCTTTTGCTCCATTTCTTTAATTTCAGTTTTTTCAAATTTAATACTTTGTCGAATTAAAGCGAATAAACTCATATAAAAGTTGGCGACAAAAACGAGCGCAAAACCTGCGATTATATATCCGCGCCAATCA
>JAYVVO010000328.1:0-4370 GCA_043786955.1 Saprospiraceae bacterium | reverse complement strand
GGTTTTTTGTAAAATTGTTTTTTATTTCTCCACCAGCACCCAAAATAACGATAAACGGAAAAATAAAAATTATAATGAGGGCATCATAAAGACCATTTTCCCATAAATGTTCACTGCTTTCAATGCGTGGCATTGAAAGCAAGATCACGAGAAGTAAAGAGCACCATAAAAATGCGCGGTTAACGTGAAAACTTTTTCCGATTCGTGAAAGTAATGATCCTGCAAAAAATGGATAGATTAATCGCGTTACACCCACTCGAATTTGATTTGCTTCTAAAGACCAACCACCAATCACATCGCCTGTAGCGTTGGTAAGTGTAAATTCTATGAGCGCGCACGCAGCTAAAAACACCAACACCTTAAGTGCAGTCTGAGAAAATTTCCTTATTACCAGAGCATATAAAATGTTGGCAATATATTCATAGAAGAGCGACCAACCAGGACCGTTCAGTGGATACATTTCGTTCCAACCTCGAATATCCGATGAAGGAAGTAACGGTAGTATTGTAAAACTGAAAAGCATTACAAGTATTATTTTCCAAACTGGTACGGCATGAATATTTGCCCACAAATTGCAATCTTGAAAATAAAAACACAGCGCACCGATAATCATACCCATGATTACCATAGGTTGAAGTCGAATAAGCCGCCGCTTAAAAAAATTTGCAATAGTCATTTTTTTCCACCGATCATCATAAGCATAACCCACTACAAAACCAGAAAGAACGAAGAAAAATCAACTGCCAGATAACCGTGATTAATCACTTGATCGAGATGACTAGTGGAATGAGCTTCACACAGATGAAAAGCAACCACTATCAACGAGGCGACGCCACGTAAACCGTCGAGAATGGGATAATGTACTTTTGTGTTGAGCTGATTTATTTGCATAATTTAAAATAATGTCAGCAAATTTAAAAAATATCGGGAAAATACGAAAAACACGAAAAATATTTCTAATTAATTTTCTCGCAATCTTTTATTTATAAAAGCGGAATTAAATATTTTTAAGTCTACCCACAGAAGTTTAAATTATAATTTTTGAATATTTTTTTTCGCTTAACATCGTTCATCACTATAACTTTGTTTTAATTCTTTAAACCCAATAAAATTTCATACAATGAAGCAAATACTCCTCATTCTTAATCTTACAATTTTTATTTCTTTTTTTGCAAACGCGCAATGCGTGACAATAGCCGACCCCAATGCAGATTTTACCCACGCTGTGAATTTAGATGAAAACACATCTACAGTTGTAGATGTTCGCAACTATTTTAATGAAGCAAGACGTTGGGAAGAAGCCAAATTTACATTAATCACAGGAACTTACGGCAATATTTCTTTGCCAGACAATTTACTATCATTACCGAGCGATCAACAAACTTTCATTATCACTAATGCAGAACGCGTGAGTAGACGGCTTTTACCACTACAAGCTATATCGCCTAGACTTGAAGCCGTTTCTCAACGTTGGAGTGATACTTTAATTCAGTTGAATAAGTTTGCGCACGTTATTGGTGCAAGTACGCCATTCACGCGAATGGAGGCAGTTTTTCCAAATTGTAACGAATTAGAAGGTGAAAATATTTATGGTCGCAGCCCCGCCTCTAAATTTGTTGTGGAATATGCTATGAGTGGATTTATCTATTCCGATGCAGGTTCGAATTGGGGACATAGACATGGCGTGTTTACGTGTTTTAATAATGATTACGGACCAACAGACAGTGAAGGTTTTATGGGTATTGGTATATCTTCCACAACCAATACTAATAATTTTCCAATGCAGGATTTAGTGATTGATTTCTTAGATCCGAACCCGACTGCGGGTAATACTTGCAATTATTTAGCCTCACTACCAATAGAGTTACTTTCTTTTCAGGCAAAACGCGTCCAAAATTCAGTTCAATTAAATTGGATAACTTCCTCTGAAATAAATAATGCTTACTTTGAAGTGGAACACGCTGCGGAAGATGCCACCTTTAATGTTTTGATAGAAATAAAAGGTTCTGGAACAACGAGTGAACAACGCGATTATCAATATACGGATGTCTCACCCTTTTCAAATGTGAATTATTACAGACTCAAACAAACGGATGTGGATGGTAATTTTACCTACTCGTCTGTAGTTTCAATAAGTTTTGATGCGCAAAATGGTTTAAGCGTTTACCCGTCTGTATCCAGCGATTTTATTCATGTCGCAATAAACTCTTCCGATACAAATAACGATGCTGTAGTTCTTCAAATTTTTGACATCACGGGGCGATTGATTAAATCAATATCAACACAAAAAAATGTTGATTTTCAACTTTCTTTAGATGGTTGGGTATCTGGTGTTTACATAGTGAAGTTAGAGTTAAAAAACTTTAGCCAAGTTGTTCGGTTTGTGAAATCGTAAATTTATTTGGGTGTAAGTACTTTTTCAAGTTGATTTAATTCTCTCATTAAAACCTAACCGTTCCACATTCCAACCTATTGGATTTATAAGTTTTTTTAGGTTGGAATGGGGAATTTTAAATTACAAGCTGGTTATAATATTTTCAGATTTACATTGCTAAAAATGCTTTCAATAATTTTTCACCAGCATCGCTCGATTTTTCAGGGTGAAATTGTGTAGCATAAAAATTTTCGCGCTCTGCACCTGCCGAAAACAGTTCGCCATGCGTACACGTCAAAGTTGTTTCGTTTCCGAGTGCGCAATAGTAGCTGTGTAAATAATAGTAGTAATCTTCTTCGGAAAGATTTTTAAAAAAATCTGATTTGTGCGCAACATCATTCGCAAAAGTTTTATTCCAACCCACGTGTGGCACTTTTATGCCTTCCGATTGTGGAAACTTTTTTACCAATAAATCGAAAACGCCGAGACAAGGCGTATCGTTTTCTTCCGAATGTTTACAAAGCAACTGCATCCCAACGCAAATGCCTAAAAAAGGTTGTTTCAGTGTTGGAATAAGCGACGCTAAACCGCGTTCGTTCAGGTGATGCATAGCGGAGCGCGCTTCGCCTTGCCCAGGAAAAATAACTTTATCGGCATGGCGAATAGTTTCTAAATTGGATGTCAGAATTGTTTCAACATTCAAGCGGTTAAGCGCCGTTAAAACTGAAAAAATATTTCCAGCTTCATAATCAATGACAGCAATCAAAATTTTATATTTTAAACTTCAAATTGAATTTCCAAACTGAAATTAATGCGTTAATTAATCTAACTTCGCAAAAATTTTGAGTTAATTTTTTCCTAATTTAAAAAACTATTAAAATGAAACGCATTTTATCAACGCCTTTTTTATCGTTAGTTTCTATTGCCGTCGCACTTTTTATTAGCGGCTGCGAAAATACAAACAAAATCGCTACCGAAACTAAAAAACCTATCACTCTCACAATTGACACAAGCATTGTTTCAAAAGAAACACTTAAGAATT
The DNA here is from genome assembly GCA_043786955.1 of Saprospiraceae bacterium. Taxonomy (GTDB): domain Bacteria; phylum Bacteroidota; class Bacteroidia; order Chitinophagales; family Saprospiraceae; genus JAAFJT01. The sequence goes on along the minus strand of JAYVVO010000328.1, from coordinate 954 downwards.
TAACACCCGACGACATACTACAATCGCTAAAAGATGGTAATCAACGTTTTGTTGAAGGCAAAAGTAAGTCGTACGATTATTTAAAACAAGTTAAAGCATCTACCGCAGGACAAAATCCACCAGCAATTATTGTCGGCTGCATGGATAGCCGCACGGCGCCTGAAATAGTTTTCAATCAAGGCATCGGTGATATTTTTTCTGTGCGAATTGCAGGTGCATTTCTAACCAAAGAATCCATCGGCTCTTTAGAGTATGCTTGTCACCACGTTGGAACAAAATTAATCGTTTTAATGAGCCACGCCAAATGTGGTGCGGTTAAAGGTTTGATTGGTTACGAAAAAGATAAAGCTGAGGGAAAAAAATCGGATGTTGGAAATTTGCAATCTGTTTTTAACGAATTAATGCCTGCTTTAAAAATATCTACTGATAAAACGAAAAACTACGCAAAACTCAGCGATGATGAAAAATGCAGTCTCATTGTAAAAGATACAGGCGAAGCAGATTTGAATGAAATTTTGGCTGATAGCCCTTTATTGCGCGAGATGGTCGCGAAAAAAGAAATTAAAATTGTCACTGCCGTTTACGATATCGAAACGGGGAAAGTGACGTTTAATTAGACGTTCCTTGTTAGTTGTAAGTGAGTGCATAAATCGAAGGGCACATACTTGTGCCCTTAATACTCAGTTCTAAATTTTAAAACATGACTTCTATTTTTTGATTTCTCTTTAAACTAATTTTTTGTTTTTTTTGACCGTAAACAATTTCAGCATCTCCACCTTTAGCAGAAAAAATGGTTGCTTTTTTTAGTTTATAATTTTCCCAAACTAAGTCAACCACAAATCCGCCGCGGGCGCACAAACCTTTAACCGAACCTGATTTCCAAGCATCGGGTAAAGCAGGAAGCAATTCAATGGTATTCATCGTAGTGCCGCCATGCTTGGCGGCGTTAGAATT
>JAYVVO010000327.1:0-4375 GCA_043786955.1 Saprospiraceae bacterium | reverse complement strand
TTGTTCCTTGTGTTGTTATCGGAAACACCGTTGACGTTGTTCCTGTAACTATTCCAGCGCAATTATCCGTAGTTGTTGGCGCTGTCAATGATGCAACTAAACATTCTGCATTTACATCTGCGAGAGTTGGTTTAACCGCTGGTGTAACATCGGGTGTAATATTTAAAGTAAATCCAACAGTTCCGATACAACCATTGCTTGCAGTATAAGAATAAGAAATAGTAGCTTGCCCTATTGAAATGCCTGAGACAATTCCTGTTGAACTAATAGTTGCATTCGTTGAGTTCGAGCTCCACGTTCCACCAGTTGGTTGTGCATTTAAAGTTATAGTTGAGCATTGTCCAACTGTATTTGAACCAGAAATCAAAGGTGTTAGTGCAACTTGATTAACATTTACGACGACTGGATTCGATGCAGTTGACGAACCGCAATTGGCAGTTACTATGCAATAATAATAGGTTGTGCCATCAATTGTTGAAGATGGTGTATAGTTTGGAGCAACTGCTTTAATGATGATTGTTCCGCCAGAATTAGAGTTTGTCGTATTTGAATACCACTGATAAGAAGCAGTAGGATCAGATGAAGCGACACTTAGATCGGTGGTATTTCCACCATGACAGACCGTTTGTGTTGTTGGTGCGGTTTGCGCTGTAATTGCTGGTGCAGTACAGCAAAGTTTTATAACGGATGTAATATTAACACCAGAAACATTTGTTATAACATTTAAAAAAGTCGGTTTATTCGGCAGACAACTGATTTGAGGATAATCAATTTGAAGAATTGACAAAAAATTTGGCAATGTTGGTAAGGACGTTATGAGATTGCCAGAGCAACGCAAAGTTTGAAGCGCGTTGGGTAAAGCAGGCAAAGTAGCAATTAGATTTCCAGTGCAGAATATGTTTTGCAAATTGGGCAGCATCATTGGCAAAGATTGTATCTTATTGCCAACACATGAAAATACATTTGTCATACCTTGAGGGAGGTTTGGCAAGGAAGTCAAATTGTTGTTGTCACAATAAAATCTATCTAAACTTGTGGGCAATAATGCTGGCAACGATGTTAATTGATTATTCTGACATTCCAAATCTTTAATGCTATTGGGCAAGGCAGGTAAAGAAGTCAAATTGTTGTTATTGCAAAATAAAGTCACTAAACTCGTGAATCCGCCAATACCCGTCAAATCGGAAATGGATTTACTACCAACAAACAAAGAGGTCAATGACCCTGCTGCTGATGTTAAATTATTGCACGCATCAATACAAGTTGGACATTGGCTCGAAATAGCGGCAGCAAAATTCGCATCGGGTATATGAATGCCGTTCGATACCTGTACCGCATTAACAGTAACACTGGTGGCCGTAGAATTAGCGCAATTACCATACGCTACTACACTGTGTACACCGGTCGCAACGCTCGTAAAACTTGTTGCCGAAGTGGCTACACCACCATCAAGACTATAGGTATAACCTGCACCGACTGGCGTTGTAATCGTAATTGTTCCAGTGGGTAAAGCACAAGTTGGTTGCGTTACAGTGGCTGTTGGTGTGGGTGTTGAACAAACTGGAAAGGCAGTTGGACGATTGGAACCATAATTATATACATTCAATCCAGAAACAGCATTTGGTAAACAAGAAATTTTACTGGCATCTAAAGATAAATTTCTAAGCGAAGGGGGTAAAGTGGGCAAACAAGTGATATTATTAAAATAGCAAGTTAGTCCGCCTAACGTAGTGGGTAAAGTCGGTAAAGTGGTCAGTGAATTATTCGAGCAATCCAGATATTGTAATCCGGATGGCAATGAAGATGAAGGTATTGAAGTCAATGCATCGCCCGTACAATATAGCGTGAGTAAACTGGCAGGAAATTTCGGTAATGTGCCGAGCGGATTATTTGAGCAATTGATGTACGTTACTTTTGTAAAACCCTCGATACCTGTTAAATCGGAAATTGATTTACCAATCGGACTCACGTTGGTTAATGTAGCCGCAGCAGCTGTTAAATTATCGCAAGCGTCAATAACAGATGGGTACATTGAATGAAGTGCCGCAGCAAAATTCGGGTCGGGTATGTGAATACCCGCTACATAAGGCAATATCGTAAAAGTACCTTCCATATAAAACTGTGGACTATTTCTTGGTCGAACACGGAAAGTATAATCTCCAGTAGCTAAAGTGACCGTCACCGACGAAGGCGCAGAATTTAATGGAATATAGCTCGGTGAACCAGAAAAAGAATTACCTGCAACAATGGCGTATTCAAAATTAGGATACGCTAAATCTAAAACGTTGTTAGTATATACGCCCGTTATATTGATTGTTATGCTGCCATAGTTCGGGCTGCTACAATTTGGTTGGTAAACTGTTCCACTTGCGAGTAAAGTTGAAACAATATCTACTGAAATGGCGCCACCACCAGCATTGGTTGTTGCGTTATTACTTTGGTTCGCACCCGTGTTAAACGAAGTGCCACCGCCGCCACCGATGCCGTTATAACCATTAATATTGCCGCCACCACCGTCGCCGCCCGTATAACCGCCGCCACCGCCGCCACCATAATAACTACAACCGCCACCGCAATAACCACCACCGCCACTGACAGCACCATTATTTCCGCCCGATGCGTTGAAACCAGCGCCTCCGCCGTTTCTATAAGAAAGTCCATAACCACCAGCACTATTTAATCCGCCACCACCAGCACCACTGTTGCTGCCGTTGCCGCCATTTCCAGTGCCACCTGATGCGTTTGAAGTACCACCGGCAGCTATTTCACCACCGCCACCGCCGCCGCCAGCAAGAATGAGTGGTATCGAAGCGTTTTTAATGCGTACACCCGAACCGCCACCGCCGCCTGCACCACCAGTTCTGATGTAAGTGTAATTTTGTCCCGTACTTCCAGCTACATACTCAATTGATTGACCTGATGACAGATAAAACTCGCCAACTATAACGGCACCGTCGCCACCAATCTGATCTTGAGCATTATTAGCTGTTCCACCTTTCGCACCTTTGGCAGTCATTCGAACTTTATAAGCAAGTCCACCAGATACAGTATATGTGCCAGTAACGCCAGCTCCGCCACTTGTTGTGTTCGTGACATTCACGAGGTTTTGCGCTTGCGCAGAAAAAAACAAACACTGAACCAACAGTACTGCTGTTAAAAATATTTTGGAGTTACGGTTACAGATTGATTTTAAACCAGTAGCAGTTTTTAATACGTTTGTTGAAACTAACATAGTGATTAATTTATTGAATGATAAAAACTTTTTTTAAATTGATAAATACTTTTACGAAATAGCTGCGAGTAATGAGCTGCGAGCTACTCTTGTTAGGCAGCTCACAACTCTAAACTCTCCTCTCACCACACTCTATTTCTTTTTCACGTCATCATTGCCTATATCCCTGACGCATAAATATTCTCCGTTGCGTTTTTCCCAAATCGCCATGTACTTACCTGTGTAAGTCACTTTACCTGTTGCATCTTTACCTGTAGTTTTTCCAACTTCTGTCACTTGGTTTTCGTTACCGAAGACATCCATAATTTGATAAGAAATTGTAGAGCCTTTGATTCTTTTTGCCATTGATGCTTCAAGGTCTTTTAGAATTGCCGCTTTACCGATACACATCGGTTTATTGGGACTTAAATCCATGGCATCATCTGAATAGAAAGCCGCAATCGCATTGGCGTTTCGTGCGTTATCAGCTTCTGCCCAACTGTTTTCTAAAACTTGAATTTCGGCTTTTACTTTTACCATGTCTGGTTTCGCTGCCATTTGCGTAATTGCTTCTTCTGCTTTAGGTGTTTTATCCGTTGTGGGCGCGTTGCAACTTGCTAATGCGAGTGTCGTGCAACTCATTGCAAAGAAGAAAAATTTTGAAAATTTTAAAAAATGATTCATTGTGATTGAATTTAAAAAAATGAAAAAAAAATTGAAAAAGTTAGATTGATTGATTTTTCAGAACCATACTGAATGCTGTTTAATTGGTCGCATTTATTTATTCTTGCCACCTTTGAACACAAATATGCGACGTTATATTTCCCCAATCGTCTCATTCATACACCCCATTCGTATCAGATACACCCCAATCGTCTCATTCATACACCCCAATCGTGTCAAAATGGTATATGAGTTAAACAATTTAAAGATTTCCAAGATTTATTGATACAAAAATTTAGAAAATTAATTTGACTTTGAAAGTCTGGTTTTCATGGGTATCACAAAACTAAAGGCGCAAAAAAATTAATGTTCGCGCCTTTGTTTAGTTACTATAATACCTGATTCCTCAAGAAAAGTGAGATTTAACTAATTGTGTTATGTCTTTTGCATTAAGTTCTTTCACAAAATCTTTGTTCATTTGAGAAAGTTCTTCTGCTGTTG
>JAYVVO010000326.1:0-11994 GCA_043786955.1 Saprospiraceae bacterium | reverse complement strand
CTTGGTCGTCCACGCTGAGTGGAAAAAGTTTGCCAAATGTTTTAGCATTCACATTGCTCGTTGTCAATTTTGTTTCGTTGCTGTTCCAACCGCTACGCGTATTGTTATTATGCTGAGTTAAAACAGAAATATGTTGATCATTCTGGATAGTTCTTATAGTAGTATCACTTGTGGTCATACTCGTTTTTCCGCAACTAAAAAAAATAAAAAATAAAAATAAAAAAACTACATTTTTGAGTTGGAACATTAAGGCAAGGTATTTAGAATAGAAAACTAAAAGCTAAAGAAATTATTATAAAAAAATTAATTTAGGCATTGCAAATATAAACCCGCTAAGGCAAATACAAAATAATAACTCCCCTGATTACTATAAGGGCGGCTAATAATTTATTGAGAGGAGAGTTTTATAAAATTTGGTAAGACAACCCAAAACGCAAAACGCGCGAATAGGATTTTTTATTAGCGTTGGGATAATCGTCTAAGTAGTCTGATATGCCTTGCGCAAAACTTACATTAATAGAATATTTTTTGTAGTTTACGGCAACAGAAACACGAGGGCGGAAATCGAACTCCACAAAATAATTTTTTGATTTTACGGATGTTTTGATGTAATCGTCCACAGGTGATTTATAAACACCGACAGTTGAGTTGAGAAAATACCCCATATCCATTCCAGTGGTGAAATCTATGGAGAGAGATTTTTCAGAAAACTGTCTGCCGATAAAGGGTGAAAAATTTAGAAAATTGGAATTTAAATTAAACACAAACTCATTCGGGACTAAAGTAATTTTAGTCAACTCATCGGCTGTGTAAAATAAATGTGGATTTTGTTGCACTTTATTTCTCAGAATATCTAAACCAGCCTCAAAACCAAAAATTAAATGGTTTTTAGTGATGCGCTTCAAGGTGGTTGATACGCCGAAACCCAAATTACTACCAAATTGAAACGTACCAAAAGTTCCTAACTTACTCGTTGAGTAAAAAAGCGTCGGCGCTTTCGTAGAATTGGGTCGTCTGAAATTATACGTATTGCCACTCAGCCCGACACTAAATTCTGTTTTCTGTGCAAAACCTCTGTTTACGCACAAAACTAAAAAAAAGAGTGCTAATACATTTTTCATACGCATTATTGAAACAGCAGAAATCTAATAGCAAATTTAGGAACTTATTTCATTGCAATCAAAATTAATTCGGTTTTGAAAATATTTTAACATTTCTTTTTGATTTTTAAATAGGTTTTGCCCTATTCAAAATCACATGTCGCTTTCCCCACTTTTAACTTTTCATTATTCACTTTTCACTTCTTTTCTAAAGTCGGATACGTAATTCCTAACTGCTCCAAATACGTTTTATATTTTGTTGGATTGTAATAAAATTTTTTCATTTCAGCGCGATAGGGTTCCATTTTTTCTTTATTCAAATATGTTGGTGCTGGGTCTTTGTCTGTTATGAAAGGTATGTAGTGCGTATCTTTTGTCTGAACATTTGTGAAATAATCTTTTGCATCGGCAATAATTTTTGGTGTTGTGAACATATCAATCAATGTGAGTGCTGTTGCTTTAGCACCTGCCAAACAACCTTTATGTGCAATTGGCGTTGCCATCGCAATCGCATCACCCCAATGATGTCCTTTCAAACCTGGAATATTAGCAGGATAGTATAAAACAATAGTTGGCAAATTCCAAGAAATATCGGCGATATCGTCGCTGCCACCACCCCAAGAATACGGCACAGAACCTTTGAGCGTATCAATTGTAGTGCGTAAACCATTTATTTCTTTACCGTATAAATCTTTTTTGGGTGCTTCCATCAGTTTTTGCGTGGCGCGCGCCAAAGCTTGATCTGCTTCAGTCCAAATCGGCATACCAACTTGGTCAATGTTAGCATGTAACGCTTGTGCAATCGGTTTATTAAAATGTCCGGGCCACGCCGTTCCAATAATTTGATGACTTACTTTTGTATCCGTCATCATAGCAGCGCCTTCGGAAATTTTTATGCCCGATTCGTACATACTTTTAATGTCGTCGTAAATTCTTTCCCTGAAATAATACCAAACACTCGCCTTAGATGGTACAACATTCGGTTGATCGCCGCCGTCAACAATCACATAATGCGAACGTTGCGTTGGTTTTAAGTGTTCGCGTTTAAAATTCCAACCCACATCCATCAGTTCAACAGCATCTAAAGCAGATTTTCCCCGCCAAGGTGCAGCAGCGGCGTGAGCAGCGTCACCTTCAAAACTAAATTTTACAGAAACCAAACCATTCATGCCAGGGTCACCATAGTTACAATTGAAATCGCCGCTGACGTGCGTAAAAATACACGCATCTACGTTTTTGAAATAACCATCGCGAATGTACCACGCTTTACTCGCTACTAATTCTTCCGCCACGCCTGGCCAAATAATAATTGTGCCCGGAATATGATTTTTCTCCATAATTTTCTTTGCAGCCAACGCAGCAAAAATAATAACCGATTGACCCGAATTATGTCCTTCGCCGTGTCCTGGTGCGCCTTCAACTATTGGATCTTTATAGGCTACGCCAGGTTTTTGCGATGCTTTCGGAATACAATCTATATCACTTCCCAGCGCAATAACGGGACTGCCGCTTCCCCATTTTGCAAACCATGCCGTCGGAATATTGGAGATCCCTCTTTCAACCGAAAAACCATTTTTAGAAAGAATATCGGTGATGTACTTTGATGTTTCAACTTCTTGAAAACCTAATTCGCCGAAGCTAAAAATCATATCTACCATCTCTTGAATTTGCTTTTCTTCCGAAGCAACGAGGGGTAAAACTTCTTTTTTAAAATTGGCAATTGTTTGCGCGTCGTAAGTTGGCGTTTGCGCATAAGCCATGGATTGTGAAAAAAGAATGGCAACGAATAATACTTGTAGCGGTTTGAGCATGATGTCTAACGTTTTAATTAGCTGATGACGAGATAAAGATAGTGAAGTCGTTATAAATTTTTTGTACTCAGCGGGAATAATTTTATTTTCCGCAATAACCCAAAAATAAATAACGCCGTTTATTTCTTTCTCTTTCGGTTTTATTCCCGAAAGGCATATTTAAATTCGTTTTAAAAACTTAAATTTGTAGCAAAATTTGTTTTTTTTCGTATTAGCCACTATGTCAAAATCAAAAATAGAAAATAGCAGCGCACAAAAACACATCGTTGAGTTGAAAGATATTTCAATTTTTCAGGAAGATGTATGTGTCTTAAGCGAAGTGACAGTAAATATTTCAAAGGGAGAGTTTAGTTATTTGATTGGTAAAACAGGAAGCGGAAAATCGAGTTTGTTAAAAACTTTATACGGTGCGCTGCCTTTAAAAAGTGGCTACGCGCACGTTTGTGATTACGATTTAACGACGCTCAAGCGCACAAACATTCCGTTGTTGCGTCGCCGATTAGGGATTATTTTTCAAGATTTTAATTTACTGGAAGATAGAACGGTTCAAGAAAATCTTGTTTTTGTTTTGCGCGCCACAGGTTGGAAGAAAAAACCTGAAATGCAAACGCGTATTGATGAAGTTTTACAATCGGTTGAAATGATGCACGCACACAACAGAATGCCACACCAACTCAGCGGTGGCGAACAGCAACGCGTCGTTATTGCGCGTGCACTACTCAATCATCCTGATTTAATTATTGCCGACGAGCCAACAGGTAATTTAGATCCACAGACGAGCGACGATATTTTACAACTTCTGCGCGCGCTCTCGAAAGAAAATAATACTGCCATTATTTTAGCCACGCACGATTATCGCATTCTGCAACATTTTCCGGCGCGCATAATTCGTTGCCAAAATGGTAAAGTTTTGGACGAGGAGAATTATTTGGTATAAACTTATGAGTATCAATACACACACTGAAACCCCTAAATCGGAATTTTATCTAAATTATTCCAACCTAAAACGTGGGCAATGCTGCGCGTTTGAACTTCGTCGCCACCGTAAACCAAATAACTATCTTCAGGTGTTGCACCCGAAAGCGGTTGAAAATATTTAAAGCCGTCAAAAAAATTGCTGTTAATCGTTCTACCCGATTTAATTTCGATGGGAAAAAGTTTTCCACCCGCATCCAAAACTAAATCAATTTCGTGTACGCCAGCCGCATTCCAGAAATAATGTTTGGGTAAAATTTGCCGATTGAGATGGTTTTTTATAATCTCATTGATGATAAAATTTTCAAACAGTGCGCCTTTTGCAAAATGCCGATTCAAATCATCAATGGTGCGTAAGTTCATCAATGCACACGCTAAACCTGTATCGTAAAAATAAAGTTTAGGTGTTTTAACAATACGCTTGTTGTAATTTTGATGATACGGTCGCACCAAATGAATAATGAAACTGGTTTGCAAAACATTAACCCATTTATTTATGGTTTGGTAAGACACGCCGATATAACTACCGATGTCAGAAAAATTTACCAATTGTCCAATTCTACCCGCACAAATTTCAATAAATTGTCTGAACGTTCCGAGATCCGAAACATTTAATATTTGGCGTAAATCGCGTTCAACATACGTTTGAATATAATCAAGTAACCACGTTGTAGGATTTAAACCTTGGTCGTAAATACGAGGATAAAATCCTTGAAGCATATAATTTTCATAGTTCGGCAACTCAAAAGTCGTGCCTTTAAGTTCTTCTAACGAAAAAGGCAATAAATTAAAAATAGCGACTCTACCTGCTAAACTCTGTGAAATACTTTCCATGAGTTGTAAATTTTGTGAGCCTGAAAGTATAAAACGTCCTGTTGTTTTTTCTTCATCTACCAAAACTTGGATATACGAAAATAAATCGGGTACATTTTGTACTTCGTCAATGATAACGCGGTTGCCTAAGTTCTTTAAAAAACCCTTCGGATCATCCTTCGCAAATTTGCGCATTTCAATATCTTCCAAATTTACATACTTATAATCGGGAAAAATTTCTTTTACCAACGTTGATTTCCCACTCTGGCGAGGACCCGTTACTGCAATAACGGGCATTTTTTTCGCAGCCTCTAAAATTTTTGAACCCAATAATCTTTTAATCATCCTGCAAATTAGAAGTTCAACTTCTAATTTGCAAGGAATTGAATAAAAAATCTTTTTTATTCTTCGATTTCTTTACAGTTTCCATCTAAAACCCAGATAAAATCTTCTGCCGTACATCGGTGCATACACTTGTGTGGCATCGAAATATGGGCTCGTTGGATCTGCAAAAGCAATGATGGGATGATGTTGTACGTAATCGGTCAAATTCTCAACGCCACCGTACAATTCAAATTTTTTAAAAAACTTGTTAACCGACGCGTTTAGTAAAAAATACTGTGGCGAATAACCTGTGTAGGTGTCGTAAAAATAAAATTCGGGTACGTTGGCGCGATTTGCTAAACGCTGTGCGCCGATATATTGTAGCGTTGTGCTGAACAACCATTTTTTATCGGTGGTTTTAAAATCTAATCCAATCAATCCGCGTTGTTTCGGCGTCAATAGTGCTTCTTCCTGAACGCCGCCAATAGTTGTTTGTGCGTTCGTGAATTTATAAACGGCGTGAGCAGAAAAATTTCTTGTTAAATCAACACTTGCTGTTAAATTGATTGTGTGCGAAAATGCTTCGCCATTTAAATTATAAAACAGCGTTTTACCTGTTTGCGATTCTATATCGGCAATAATTTGATTTTGAAAAGTAGTGTAAAAATATTCTGCATTCAGTTTAAGTTCTTTTTTATCACCTAAATTAATTGCTTTTTGATAAGACACACTTGCAGTGACGGCACTTTCGGCGCGAATATCTGGCGCAATAGAAACTTCTCGATTCGTGGTGAGTAAACCAATATTATCAATTACAGGCAATGGTAATCGCACGCCACGACCGATGGAAGCGCGAATTGCATCACCTTCATTGAAATTATATTTTATGTTCAGTCGAGGCACATAATAAAATCCAAAATTATTTGTGTTTTCTAAACGCAAGCCTGCAATGAGCGTTATGCGATTCCAATCTTCACCCAAAATAGGTTGCGTGTAGGTGTATTCTGAAAAAACGCCGAGGGTATTATCTTGTCGCGATAAATTGGTTTTATTTAAAAATAATCCGTAATCATCACTCTGAAAACTGCCGCCAAAAGCCAATTTATTATCCGTTGTACCGATAATAGTTGTTTGAATCACATTTGCATAAACACTGCGCTGTGTACCTTGTAAATTATTTTTGCCTATCGCAGCATCCAAATTATGATACGTTGTCGAAAATTGCAATCCTAAACCATTGTATGGTTTTTCAAAACCTGTGTAAGCTAATTTTCCGAAAGCAGAAACGCGATTATTGTTGATGTTAACCAAATACGCATTCGGAATATTGTAGAGCAACTGTCCATTTTGTCGCGCATCAGTCAGCGCTTGCAGATTAATTTGCCCTGCCCATTTATTATTTTCCAAAAACAAACGATACAAAGCGTTGAACTCTTTTTTTAGAGGTATGTCTAAAAAAGCATCGTAATCTTTATCAATTTTATTTTCAAATAGGGAGCCATGTAAGAGCAATGAGCTATGAACTTTGAGCTTTGAGATATCACGTTGAGTGCCCAAGGCTAATGACTCATGGCTTAAAGCTATTTGCACATTCGCTTCAACGCGTTGCGTACTTTCTGTATAAACATTCACGAAAAGGGGTGAGCTATTCTCGGGTTTTACCAATTCCGTATTGACTTGTCCTGTAAGTGCCGACGAACCATTTCGCACACTGCTCACACCTTTATTTACTTCAATACTTTCTATCCAAGTGCCTGGAATAAATTCGGCGGCGAACGGCGCAGCTAAACCGTAACCATCCGAGCGATTTTCTGTCAGCAATTGTGTGTAAGTGCCGCGCAAACCCAAAAGTTGAATTTCTTTCGCGCCGGTTAAAGCGTCCGTATAACTTACATCGGCTGCGCCTGTTGTTTCGAAACTTTCAGAGAGATTACAACAAGGCGCTTTGCGCAATTCATTTTTGCCAATTTTTATGGTGTTGAGCGGCGAAAGCGTGGATGTTGTATGCGCTTGCGAGGCGAAAACGGTTACAGTATTCAATTGTTGGTTAGGTAGAGACGTTGCATGCAACGTCTCTGAATCTTGTTGATTCTGCGAAGACGTTGCATTTTGTGAAGACGTTGCATTTTGTGAAGACGTTGCATTCTGTGAAGACGTTGCATGCAACGTCTCTACCATCCTCACATATTTACAACATTCCATCAAATTATTGTAAACAGTTTGCGGGGCAATCTGATTTTCGCTATCATAACCTGCGTTAGCAATGCGCGTCAAAATTTCCGACGTATTTGTTTTGGTTGAATCATACACCAAAATTGCCATTTTAGAATCTATATTCCATTTTACGGTAGAGATTTTTTTTATGTAGCCTGCACTGTCAATTTTTTTCTGACAAATAATGCAATTGCCAAAAATCTTAACTGTTTCGGTTTTAACATTTTTTATTTGAGCGTAACTTAATGTAGTTGATAGCAACATTATAATCGCTATCAATAATTTTTTTATGAAAATCATTGTTTAATTTTTAAAAAATTTAAAAATATCCCAGACCTATGGCTGACATTTTAAAAACTAAACGAGTTTAGGCGGCTGCCAAATGAAATGAAAACCAGACGAGACATAGGTTTCGAGGAAGGAAGATTTCTGAGAAACTTTCAAGGGATTGAAAATTCTATCTTCTAAAATAAAATGAGCAGATATTACAAAACTTGAAATTATTGGTGCGCAAGAGCAATAGTTTTGATCGCAATCGTCGCAATCTTTTTTAGATTTATCTTTTGGAATTTGATTGGATTGATTTTTTGCTATTTTTTTTATTTTGCAACATTCTTTTGTATTAGAGTTTGCTACTTTATTTTTTTTGCAGCACGCCATTTCTGGATTACCTTTCATATTGTCACACGCCAAAGATTGTTTAGGCGCAGCGAACAAACCTAAAACTAAAACGATGAACGCTATGTGAAAATAATTTTTCATTAATCACATAACGTTCATCGTACGATATTGTTTTTATAAAAACATATAAATTCAAAGATAAAGGTTTAAACTGTAATTGCACCTTCATTGCCATTCACTAAGTTAATACCCGTAACAGCTGAGGTTACCATTTTTAATAAATTAATCATACTGTTGCCCTCAGTATCCCAATAATAAGCATTTTTAGTTTTAACCCTGATGATTGAAATATTCGGATCGTCTTTACCTTTTTTAAGCCAAGTTTTCACTAATGGCGACCATAATTCATCCGTTTTTTCTTTATCTACCAAAATTTCAGCATCGCCATTAACGACCAAATAGCTACTTTTTGGAGGGTGGGAAAAAAATAATTGCACGTGCTTATCGTCTTTAATTTCTAAATTCTTTTCGCTGTGGATGTCGCTAAAAAACCATAAATTACCTTCGTCATCTACTTCTTGCACACCCATCGGTCGGCACGTTGAACCGTTGTCTGATTTTAAATTGGTACAAAATAAACAGACTTTAATACTTTCTGCTAAGGCTTTTAATTTTTTAACGCCTTCCTGATGCGAAAAATTTACTGGATTATCCATTTTTAAATTTTAAGTTGTTAAGAAAAAAATACTGGTTTTGAAATGTAATTATTTAGCTAGGGCTAAATAATTACTTTGAAATTAACTATGCAATTTCTTTTTTTTGTTCAATACGCGTTTCAATATTTGGCGTTTGCTGTTTTTCTATTTGTTCAAAAAGTAAAGACAGCGATTGACGACGCGTAAAATAATTATAGAGCCAATTTATAAAAACAACGAGTCTGTTTTTAAACTCAATCAATAGAAACAAATGCACCATCATCCAAATGAGCCACGCAAAAAACCCTTTAAAACTCCAAGTTGGTTTCGATAAATCAACCACCGCTTTGTTTCTGCCGATAGTCGCCATCGTGCCTTTATTAAAAAAACTATACGGCTTGAGCGGTTTATTCTGAGCTAATAATATAAAATTGTGGGCAACATTTTTAGCTTGATCAATCGCAACGGCAGCTAACTGCGGATAGCCACGCGGAAATTTTTCAGATTCGATCAATGCGATATCGCCAACGGCGAAAACGTTTTCAAAACCGCTCACACGATTATAAATATCGGTTTTAATTTGGTTTGATTTAGAAATTAAATTTTTATCAATACCTGAAGGAACGTTACCTTTCACACCAGCAGCCCAAATAACCAACGACGATTCTATCGTTGAACCATCTTGCAATAACACATTTGTGCCATCATACTGTTTCACAAAAGTATTGAGTTTTATGTTTACGCCCATTTTCTGTAAATAATGCAGTGCCGTTTGCGAAGAAGTTTCGCGCATATTGCCTAATAATTTATCGCTGCCTTCAACCAAAAAAATCTCCATTTTGCTAAAATCGAGTTCAGGATATTGAAATGGTAATGAATCATTTTTCATTTCTGCCAACGAACCACTGAGTTCAACGCCTGTTGGTCCGCCGCCCACAACAACTATGGATAAAAGTTTTTCAACATTTACTAATTTCGACGAAACGGCTGTTTCAAAATGTTCGAGCAATGAATTTCTAATTACCAACGCTTCCCAAGTTGATTTCATCGGGAAGGTATTTTTTTCAATGGCGGCGTTTCCGAAATAATTTGTTACTGCGCCTGTTGCTATCACCAAATAGTCGTAATTTAAATTGCCCAATGTTGTTTCAACCACGTTTTTATGAGTGTCGATATTTTTCACAGTAGCAACGCGAATACGCACGTTTGAACTATTCTTAAAAATATCACGCAGCGGGAAAGAGATATTGCTCGCATCCAAACTCGCCATCGCTACCTGATACAACAAGGGTTGAAATTGGTGGTAATTATTTTTATCAACCAAAGTTATTGTGTAATGAGGATCGTTATTGAGTTGGCGTGCTAATTTTAAGCCAGCAAAACCTGCTCCGATTATTACTATGTGCCTTTGTTCGTTTAGCATTGCAAATGGGTTCAGTTTTTTTAATTCGTCAAAATTATTTTAAGTGCTTTTTCTTTCGCCGCGTTTCCAAAAGTATCATACGCCTCAATTATATCATCTAATTTAAAACGGTGCGTGATGAGTTTTTGTGGATCAAGTTTTTTTGATTGAACAGTTTTGAATAACATGGGTGTAGAAGATGTATCTACTAAGCGCGTTGTAATGGTAATATTTTTTGACCAAAGCGTTTCGAGATGCAATGAAGCGCTCTTTCCGTGAACGCCAATATTAGCAATGTGTCCTCCAGCGCCAATAATTTGTTCACAGAGTTCAAAAGTAGCGGGTATACCCACCGCTTCTATCGCGGTATCTACACCTATGCCATTGGTAATGCTCATAACTTTCTCAGTAGCATTTTCTACGCTGCTATTTATGGTGTGTGTGGCACCGAAAGTTTTTGCGACGCTCAGACGATTTTCATCCTGATCAATCATTATAATAGTGGCTGGAGAATAAAATTGCGCAGTCAATAATGTTGCTAAGCCAATTGGACCGCTTCCAACTATTGCAATTGTATCACCAGGTTTTACTTGTCCGTTGAGTACACCACATTCAAAACCAGTGGGTAAAATATCGCTCAACATCACTAATGCTTCTTCATCTGCTCCATCTGGAATTGGATATAAACTATTATCCGCAAAAGGGATTCTTACGTATTCCGCTTGAGTGCCATTAATAGTATTACCCAAAATCCATCCGCCTTTTACGCAGTGGGAATACATGGCTTTCTTGCAATATTCGCACTTACCACAAGCTGATATACACGATATTAAAACATGATCTCCTTTTTTGAATAGGCTTACCGCCGTACCAATTTCTTCAATAATTCCAACACCTTCGTGACCAATGATTGTTCCTTCTTTTACAGTAGGCACATCACCTTTCATAATGTGCAAATCGGTACCGCAAATAGTTGTTTTAAAAATTTTTACAATTGCATCAGTAGCGTCCATGATTATCGGTTTTGGTTTTTCTTCCCACGATTTTTTACCTGCGCCGTGATAAACGAGTGCTTTCATATTTTAAATATTTATTAGCTCTTTAAAAAATAAGTAGGCTGCATTATATAATGATCACTTTTATTATTCAGTTTTGTTCGGTATTGAGCCTCACAAAACTGTCGGAAATTATAGTTTTAGGTCGGCTTCGCCTTCCTAAAACCATAATTTCCGAATACCGTGACACAAAAAACTTTTACTATAAATTTTTTAATTGTCGTTTATTTAATAACAACTACTTATCTCTATGATAATCCCATAAATTTATTTAGCAGGTGGCGTTGTTGGCGCGTTATTTCTACACTATAATTCAAATCGTACTAAAGGCTCTCCAACTCTTTCGTGGTTACACAAACAATTCCATCTTTCGTCATTTTCCAAGTGTGCACATTCGTGTCGCATTCGGGCAAATTATTAATATCGCCTTCTTCCAAAGAAACGATGGCAACGTTTTGCAATTGTTTATCCAACGTAAAAAACTTTCCATCAGGTACAAACAGCGTTAAACTCACTTGTTGATTGCGCCACAAATTGCCTTTATTTATTTGGAATGCGCGCGGCAACTTCACCGCATTACCTACAACCGAAGTGTTGTAAACTATTTTTTGTAAATTTGTGTTAGCGTCTTCCGAAGTTCTACCGCGTGCAGTTTCTTTTTTTATTAAATGGAAAGCGTTATCGGTGCTGCGTTTAACAGTGAACGGAATGCTTTCAATCAAAAATCCATTGTCGTTAAAACTGGAGTTGTCGAAATGAATACCAATGTTAAACTCATCGGACTCATTGGATTTTTTGGGTTCACCGATGAGGTTGACGGCGTTATTAACTTGTGGCAAAGTAATCTCTTCTGTTTTAGTGTCTTTACTTGAAAAATCTTTAGCGGTTGAGCTGGCAAAAAATATCAATGAAAAGAGGTTGATTAAGAAAATGCCAACCAATGCGATATTGATACCAATGGAGCTACTTTTTTTAAATAAAATT
>JAYVVO010000325.1:0-4394 GCA_043786955.1 Saprospiraceae bacterium | reverse complement strand
CTTGTGTTTTTAATTGATCATTCGGTGCTGTAGCTAAGTAAGCTTTAACATTTGCTTGATCCCAATCGTACAGTTTAAATTTTTGAACGTTTTTCGTTCCTACATCCACAGTAGCAGTTGCTAATGATTGCACGCCTTCAATTTGCTTAAATAAAGATTTCTGACCAAAACAGTTTAAAATTGTTAGACTAACAAGAAAAAGTAAAAAATTTTTTTTCATAAAAGATGTTATTTTATTTATCTAACCGCAAACATAGTTCCAATTTATGTGGATTACTAAACATTTTTTAATATTTTTTAATATTTTTTAGTTGTAAGTTTTTAACTTATTCCGTAAGAAATTGCTTTTAATTATAAAAATCCTGCTCCAATTTTTATTTTCGAGACGCGTCAAAAATCCAAATTTTTTATTAAGAGCTGTTCTAAATTTTTCTTAAAAAGTATTCTTACATTAATTCTTGCACTTAAACCGAATAATGTTAAATTTTTTAAATGCTTATGATTAATTTTGCAAAAAAATATTTGTAATGGTAGATACGACGTATATCCCGATTTTACTGATGATGATAGTGGCACTCGGTTTTGTTGTTGCGACAATGTTTGCAACACATTGGATGGGACCGCATAAAAAATCGAAAGTAAAATCTGAACCCTTCGAATGTGGAATTGAAGTACACGGCAATGCGCGCACACCATTTTCGATTAAATATTTTTTGGTGGCGGTTTTATTTGTTTTGTTCGATGTCGAAATCATATTTATGTATCCGTGGGCTGTGAACTTTAAGAAATTAGGTTTGTTTGGTTTAGCAGAGATGTTTACATTCATCGCCGTTTTTTTGGTAGGCTTTTTTTACATCATCAAAAAAGGTGCGTTGGACTGGGAAAAATAATATAGTTGTCAGTTGACAGTTGAGGGACTTTAATTATTCTATCAACTGACAACTGACAACTGTCAACTAACAACTAAATTAATTATGTCAGAAATTACAGCAAATACAGCTATATCAATTGATGCAGCACACACGCCGCCCAATATTTCAGGTGCAGGTTTTTTTGCAACGCGTTTAGATGCAGCAGTAGGTTTGGCGCGCAAAAATTCTTTGTGGCCCCTACCCTTTGCAACGTCTTGCTGCGGTATAGAATTTATGGCAACAATGGCTGCGACGTACGATTTAAGTCGCTTCGGAATGGAGCGTTTAAGTTTTTCGCCACGTCAAGCTGATTTATTAATTGTTGCTGGTACGATTTCAAAAAAATTAGCTCCCGTTCTGCGTCAAATTTATGAACAAATGGCAGAGCCTAAATGGGTAATTTCGATGGGTGCTTGTGCATCGAGTGGTGGAATTTTCGATACGTATTCTGTTTTGCAAGGCATTGATCGCGTCATACCCGTTGATGTGTATGTTCCAGGGTGTCCACCAAGACCAGAGCAACTACTGGAAGGCATTATGAAAATTCAAGAGTTAGTTGGTTCTGAACAGCGCAGTCGTCGCGACTCAGCAGCCTACGAAAAGCAATTGAATCGTTTTGGAATCGAGTAATCAATAACGAATTACGTTTTGAGTTAAACATAATAAGTTATGGTTGAAAATTTTAGCAAAAGTTTAAAACTGTCAACCGTCAACTAACAACTGTGAACTAATTTATGAATGCGAATACATTTAATCCGGCAGCGAAATATACAACACCCGTTGTTGAAGCATTGCGCGCAGAAATAACGGATAAGTTAACAGCGCGCTTTGGCGATAATTTTGTGGAATCACATTGCGATTACGATTTTCCAGTTTTTGTTGTTAAAAGTGCGGTCGTGATTGATATTCTAGAATACTTGTACTACGATACGACGACTAAATTTCAATTCTTAACAACAATGTGCGCTTCGCATTTTCCAGAAAATGTGGGTGAAGAATTTGTAATGATGTATCAGCTGCACAATTTACAATCAAATACGCGCATTCGCCTCAAAACTACACTGCCTTTAAGCAATCCGAAAATACGTACAGCCACAACTATTTTTGCGGCTGCGAATTGGATGGAACGCCAAGAATACGATTTTTTCGGAATTATTTTTGAAGGACATCCGCATTTAAAACGCATTTTAAACATGGATGAAATGAATTATCATCCGATGCGCAAAGAATTTGCTTTGGAAGATGAGCGACGTGAAGATAAAGACAATACTTTTTTTGGTCGGTAATTAACTTGTAAGGACGCTGCATGCAACGTCTCTACCAAACAATAATATTTTGGTATGCTCGATACAGTATTAGTAGAACAAAAACTCGTTGATAAAGAATATCAATTTCTGAATCTCGGACCAACACACCCCGCAACGCATGGTATTTTTCAGAACGTGCTGAAAATGGATGGTGAAACTATTTTAGATGCCGAACAAACAATTGGATACATACATCGGGCGTTTGAAAAGTTGGGCGAGCGTAGACCATACTATCAAATTCCAACTCTTACTGATAGATTAAATTATTGCTCTTCGCCAATAAATAATATGGGTTGGCACATGACGGTTGAAAAACTTATCGGTGCAGAAATTCCGAAGCGTGCGCAATATATGCGCGTTATAATTATGGAGTTGTCGCGTATTTCCGATCATATTGTTTGCGATACCGTTATAGCTGTTGATACAGGCGCGATGACAGGGTTTTTACATTTGTTTCAATGGCGCGAAAAGATTTACGAAATTTTTGAAGAGATATGTGGTTCGCGTTTAACCACAAACATTGGTAGAATTGGCGGCATGGAGCGCGATTTTAACGAAAAAGCGTGGAACAAACTTTTAGCTTTCCTTAAAGAATTTCCAGCAGGACTAAAAGAATTTGATGCACTCGTTACGCGCAATCGTATTTTTATGGATCGTGTAATTGGTACTGGACCGATTTCTGCTGAGCGCGCTTTGAATTACGGATTTTCGGGTCCGAATTTACGCGCAGCCGGTGTTGATTACGACGTGCGCGTTCATTCGCCTTACAGCAGTTATGAAGATTTTGAATTTGATATTCCGATTGGAAAAAGTGGCGACACTTTCGACCGATACATGGTGCGAATGGAAGAAATGTGGCAATCGCTTCGCATCATTCAACAAGCTGTAGAAAAAATGCCGAGTGGACCTTTTCATGCGGATTTACCAGAATTTTTTCATCCTGAAAAAGCGGATGTGTATTCTAAAATGGAAGCATTGATCTACCATTTTAAAATCGTCATGGGTGAAACGGATATTACTAAAGGCGAAGTTTATCATGCGGTTGAAGGGGGTAATGGTGAATTAGGTTATTATATTATCAGCGACGGCGGGAGAACACCTTATCGTTTTCATATTCGCCGACCAAGTTTTATTTATTACCAAGCCTATCCAGAAATGATTCGCGGCGGAATGTTGAGCGATGCGATATTAGTAATGTCGAGCATGAATGTTATTGCTGGCGAATTAGATGCTTAATCAGCTTTGAGTTTTGAGATTTTGAGCTTTGAGCCACCTGCATTATATGTGGGTAGCTCAAAGCTCAAAAACTCAAAACTAAAAGCTCAAACTATAAAATTATGGTTTCGGTTTCAGAAACACCTACAATGCCTTTAAAATTTTCGGAAGTTGCCATGAAGCACGCCAATGAAATTATTGCGCGTTACCCAAGCGATAAAACAAAATCAGCTTTGATTCCATTATTACACATCGCACAAGATGAATTTGGTGGTTGGCTGAGTGTGCCTGCAATGGAATACGTAGCGACAATTTTAAAAATTCAACAAATAGAAGTTTTTGAAGTTGCGTCATTTTATTCGATGTTTAATCTAAAACCACGTGGTCGCTGCCTGATTGAAGTGTGCAGAACGAGTAGTTGTTGGTTGATGGGTGCTGAAGATGTTGTGAAGCACATTGAAGATAAATTAGAAATTAAAACGGGTGAAACGACAGCTGACGGACAATTTACTTTAAAAACAGTGGAATGTTTGGGTGCTTGTGGGTACGCACCAATGTTTCAAGTCGGAGAAAAATTTTATGAGCATTTAACTTTAGAAAAAGTAGATTCGCTTTTAGATCAATTCAGAAATAATTATAAAAATTCGTTTTCAGCGTATTTGCAAACGTCAGAAATTTAAAATTAACCATCAAAGCTAACAGGTTTTAAAAACCTGTTAGCTTCAAGAAATTATATAAAATGGGAAAGAAAATTCTTTTAGAAAAAATTGACGTGCCTGGCATTGAAACTTTTGAAGTGTATCGTCGCGAAGGCGGTTACGCTTCAACGGAAAAAGCCATCAAAACCATGACACCCGATGCGATTGTAAACGAAGTGAAAACTTCAGGTTTACGCGGTCGCGGCGGTGCCGGTTTTCCAACGGGATTAAAATGGTCTTTCTTAGCAAAGCCTGAGGGTGTG
>JAYVVO010000324.1:0-4411 GCA_043786955.1 Saprospiraceae bacterium | reverse complement strand
CCGAAGCACTAAAAAATATTTCTGCCATTTATGGATCAATCATTACAGCAGGTATTTATGAAGCACAAACTATTAAAGTGGCAGAAGCAGCAAAGGTGATTGAAAATACACAGCGCGATTTGAATATTTCTTTGATGAACGAACTCGCTATTATTTTTGATAGAATGGGCATTGATACTCGCGCCGTGATTGAAGCAGCGGCAACAAAATGGAATTTTATAAAATTATTTCCTGGTTTAGTTGGTGGACATTGTATTGGTGTTGATCCCTATTATTTGACACATAAATCTATTAAATTAGGTTACGATCCACAAGTTATTTTGAGTGGTCGAAGAATTAATGACGGAATGCCGGCTTGGATTGCGCAGCGGTTAACACAATATTTATTACAATCGCAAAAAAATCCGTCCAAAGCAAAAGTTTTAGTTATGGGTGCCACGTTCAAAGAAAATGTTTCAGACGTAAGGAACTCTAAAGTTGCCGATTTGGTTCGGCAGTTGATGAGTTATTCGATTAATGTAAATTGGATTGATCCGTTCGCCTCGCCGAATGAAATTGCACACGAGTATAATCTCACGCTTTCTGATGCACATTCTAATAGTTACGATGCGATAATAGTTGCCGTGGCGCACAACGAATATAAAAATTTAGATTTACCGTTTTTTGAAAATATTTCGAACGGTAAACCTATCATTTTTGATTTAAAAGGGATTTATAATTTTGACAGAGAAAAAATTGTTTACTGGACTTTATAGCAATTGCGAACTTTTGTGCCTTTTGTGGTTCAACAATTTGTAATGGATTTTGTAATTTAGATATGAAACAAGAACTTACTGTAGAAAATCATTTATCGGAGACTGAAGCGCGTTGGTTCGCGGTAAGAACGCGTTTTAGAAGTGAAAAATTAGCAGCAAAAAGTTTAGAGACGCAGAATGTTGAATTTTATTTACCGCTTAAAAAATCGGTAAAAATTTATGGTAGACTCAAACGCGAAACCGAATTACCCCTAATTCCAAGTTTTGTTTTTGTGCACATCGTTAGGAAGCAATACGTTTCAGTTTTAGAATCGAATTATGCGGCGGGTTTTTTAAAAATAGGGAATAGCTTACTCGCTATAAAAGATGAAGAGATTGATTTTTTAAAACGTTTAACGGATTTGCCAAACGATATTGCCGTTGAAGAAAATGGTGCTGGGATTGGTGATTTAGTAGAAGTCGCTTACGGACCGCTGATTGGTCTGCAAGGTAAATTGATTCAGTTCGAAAATAAATCGCGCGTGGCAGTTTCATTATTTAACTCGGGTGTTGTGCTATCAATAAGTATTGAACAAAAATTTTTAAAAAAAATAATTTAGCTATTACCTTTAAGCGGTGAGTCCCTCTCGAAATTGGCAGCTCATAACTTATAGCTCAAAGCTCAAAACTCATTGCTATGGAAATACAAATGGTTGACTTAAAAAGTCAGTATAAAAAAATTGAAACAGACATTCAAACACGATTAAAAAAGTGCATGGAAAACGCAGCTTTTATTAATGGCAGTGAGGTGTCTGAATTTCAAAATAATTTACAAACTTATTTGCACGTTAAACACGTTATTCCATGCGCCAACGGAACAGACGCGTTGCAGATTGCGATGATGGCTTTAGATTTACAACCAGGCGATGAAGTTATAGTTCCTGCTTTTACTTACGTTGCAACAGCAGAAGTCATAGGTTTGCTAAAATTAAAACCCGTTATGGTGGATGTAGATCCATATACTTTTAACATTAATGCCGAAATTATTGAACGTGCTATTACGCCAAAAACTAAAGCAATTGTACCTGTTCATTTATTTGGTCAGAGTTGTGATATGGAAGGTATAATGAAAGTTGCACGCGCTCATAATTTATTCGTGATTGAAGATAACGCGCAAGCACTTGGTTCTGTATATACCTATTCAGATGGAACAACAAAGTTCGCTGGCTGCATAGGAGATATTGGTACAACCTCGTTCTTTCCATCAAAAAATTTAGGTGCTTATGGCGACGGTGGTGCCATCATGACGAATAATGATGAACTTGCGATCAAAATCAGAATGGTAGCTAATCATGGTCAATCAAAAAAATATTACCACGATGTTATTGGTGTTAACTCGCGATTGGATTCTATGCAAGCTGCCATTTTAAACGTAAAACTACCGCTTCTAAATTCTTATTCAGCCGCACGTGAAAAAGCAGCGTCTAATTATGATGATTTATTTGCTCAAAATAAAGTTTTAGAAATACCGTTTCGCGCAACGAACGCGACGCACGTTTTTCATCAATATACTTTAAAACTTAAAACTGGTAAACGCGATGCACTGCAAGAATTTTTAAAAGAGCATAAAATTCCGAGCATGATTTATTATCCTGTGCCGCTATATAAACAAAAAGCATTTCAAAATTATTTTTCTGGAAGCCCTTTACCTGTTACAGAAAAACTTTGCGAAGAAGTTCTATCGTTGCCAATGCACACAGAATTGAGTTTTGAAACGCAAGAGTATATTGCAAACACTGTCAACTCGTTTTAAATTAAAACTCGTAGGTTTTAGAAACCTGCGAAGTTTAAAAGAGGCAATTACCTCGAAGGTTTCTAAAACCTACGAGGCTTAATTTAGAAATATTCGATGAAAAATTATTTTGCACACGAAACTGCCGTCATAGACGAAGACGCAATAATAGGTAATGATGTTAAAATTTGGCACTTTTGTCATGTTATGGCACATTCAATCATTGGCGATAAATGTAATTTAGGACAAAATGTTGTAATTTCGCCACAAGTAATTTTGGGTAGAAATGTTAAAATTCAGAACAACGTTTCTGTTTACACGGGTGTAATTTGTGAGGACGACGTTTTTTTAGGTCCTTCTATGGTTTTTACAAATGTTATTAATCCAAGAAGTGCCGTCATACGTAAAGAAGAATACAAACAAACGTACGTTCGTATGGGCGCAAGTATTGGTGCAAACGCGACGATAATTTGTGGAAATGAGATTGGTACTTACGCGCTCATTGGCGCAGGGTCAGTAATAACAAAATCTGTTAAGCCCTATGCGTTAGTTGTCGGAAATCCAGCAAAACAAATTGGGTGGGTCAGTGCTAATGGTCGCAGATTGCATTTCGGTAGCAATGGTTTAGCAAGTTGTCCTGAAACAGGTGAAAGATATAAATTAGTAGGCGGAAATGTAAATAGTTTCGTTGTTTGTTTATAGTTGTTCGATTGCGATTGGATAAGGAACGAGAACTAACAACCAACAACTGAAATATGATTGAACTGATACTTAGTTATTTGGTAGCTTTTGCGGGTTGTTACTTAATTATACCCAGTGTGATTAACGTTGCTAAGGTTAAACACCTTTTCGGCGATATTAATGATCGTAGTTCGCACACTGTCAAAACGCCGCCGCTCGGTGGTGTTGCTATTTTTGTTGGATTTATTTTTTCGCTCGTTTACTTTATTCCTTACTACGTTTTTAAAGATTTACAATACACGCTCTGTGGTTTTATAATAATTTTCCTGATCGGTTTTAAAGATGACATTATACCGATGACACCATTTAAAAAACTATTGGGTCAAATAATGGCAGCTTTAGTAGTGATGTTAAAATCGGGAATAAAATTTCAAATACTGATACATTTCTTTGGCGAAAATCCATTTGTCATCGTTGTAAGTATTTTAATAACGCTGTTTACTATTCTTATTATCATCAACGGATTCAATTTAATAGATGGTATAAATGGACTTTCGGGCGCAACAACTGTGCTCGTATCCATCACTTTGGGTTTTTGGTTTTATTTAATGAAGAATGAAGCGCTTGCCATTATGGCATTTTGTTTAGCAGGGGCTGTTTCGGGTTTTTTGCGCTACAATTTTACACCCGCACAAATTTTCATGGGCGATACTGGCGCGTTACTTTGCGGTTTAGTGACTTCTATTTTAATAATTCAATTCGTGAACATGAATTACCAATACCCGAATAATGCTTATACCTCAACAGCGAGTCCAGTTATGGCGTTTGGTATTTTAATTTTACCGCTGTTCGATACTGCTCGGGTTATTATAATTCGGTTTTTAAAGAAGAAACCTATTTTTTCTGCCGATAGGTTGCACATTCATCACCTACTTCTCGATAGTGGTTATTCGCACATGCAAGCAACAGGAATCCTAACGTTGCTATCTTCACTTTTTATTATGTTGGTTTTTCTTTTTAAAGACTTAAAATCCTATCAACTTTTGGGTTTAATCATTTTAGTTTTATTTATTTTAGGCGTTTTGTTTACTTGGAAACATAAACCTTCTGTTTAATATTAAAATTCAAAACCATAACTTCAGCTGAGGATATTGAAATTGTAATTATTCCTAAACCACAATAAACACGGAAGAAACTTATTTTA
>JAYVVO010000323.1:0-4417 GCA_043786955.1 Saprospiraceae bacterium | reverse complement strand
CGAAAGCAAAAATTAATTTTAGTGTGCCGAGCAAAAAAATCTGTATCGGTGAAAATATAACTTACACCGATGCTTCAAGTTTTGCAACTGGACAAATTGTAGATTGGCAATGGTCGTTTGGTAAAGATGCTTCACTGGCTAAAGCATCGGGTCAAGCACCGAATACAATTTATTATAAAACGCCTGGTTGGAAATCTGTCGTGTTAACGGTGAAAACAAGCAGGGGTTGCCAAGTAACAACTATTCTTGATTCCGTTTATGTTAAAGGTTTTCAGTACGATTCAACGATTCGCAAACCGACTTGCACACTCGGCAACGATGGTCTCATTCGGTTGAAAGTAACGGCTTGCGGTAAAGCACCTATTCGTTACAATTGGGAAAATACAGGTTACACTACGCGCGATTCGCTCAGTGGAATTGGTCGAGGGACATATCGTGTGGCTGTCACCGATGCGTCGGGTATTTATGTTGACACTTTGGTTTTTAAATTACAAGAGTTAACGCTCACACTCGATACAGCCGTCAATTCCATTCAAAATCCGAGTTGTAACGGATTGACGAACGGAAAAATAACGCTTAGTCCATCAACAGGTACGCGACCTTATGTTTTTAATTACGGCAAAAATAATACACTCGATAGCACACTCGCAGGTTTAGGGGAAGGCATATACTCCGTTACAGTGGTTGATGCCAACAATTGCAAGGGTAATTTTACATTCGATTTAGTCAATCCATCTAAAGTTCAACTCGATATTGACACGTTCAATATTTCTTGCTATAGCAAAACAGATGGTGCTTCCGTTGCGCATCCGTCGGGTGGCGTTGGTAATTATTCCGTCAGTTGGAGTACAGGGGCGATTGGCGATACGGTTCGGAATTTATCAGCGGGCACGTACAATGTTTTTGTGAATGACGGCAACAAATGTGAAGCACGACAAAGTTTCACGATTGCAGAGCCACCGCAATTATTTCTCGATACCATCCGAATAAAACCTGCCAATTGTTTTGGCGATAGCACAGCAGAATTAGTAGTGAAAGGACGCGGTGGTACGCCACCGTTCAAATACAGTATTGATGGTTATCAATTCAACAGCGATTCTTCATTTTTGAAAATACCTGCCAAAAATTATAAAGTGTATGTGCGCGATAGCACCGGTTGTCAATCAACCTTCGCCGTTAATGTGCCGCAGCCGAATCAGTTACAAGTCAGCGCAGGTGCCGATCAAACGATTGAACTCGGTTTTTCGACAACGATTGCAGCCATTGTTGTGCCGTCTAAAAATCCAGTAAAATATGCTTGGACTCCAGCCGACACCACGCTGCGATGTTCAAAGTGTGCCGTTGCTACCGTCACGCCTTATCACACGACGGATTACACAATCACTGTGCGCGATTCGCAAAACTGTGTGGCGTTTGACGTTGTAGAAATTCGCGTTTCCAAAAACCGTCCGATTTATATTCCGAATACGTTTTCGCCGAATGGCGATGGCGTGAACGATTATTTTACAGTTTATGGCAATCCAGCAGCCGTCATCATCAAAGAGTTTAAAGTTTTTAATCGCTGGGGAAGTTTAATTTGGGAAACTAACGATATGCCACTCGGTGTAGATCAGAAAGGTTGGGATGGTTTCTTTGGAGATAAACTCCTTTCGCCAGATGTATATGCCTTTTATGTCAAAGTTTTATTTTTAGATGGCGAAGAAGTTATTTATCGCGGCGATATAACTTTAGTCAGATAAAGTTTTGAAACCTTGAGTGTTGAAAATATTTTTTTGCTATCGGCGTTATTGAGTGTACACAAAAATACACGCGTTTATTTAGCTCTTTGCCGTATGACAAAAGTAAATTTTTTTACATCAGTACTCATAACATCTTTATTGTTTTTTACTAATTGCGGCACTATAAAATCCGCCGATACGAATCCTACTTCTTCTTCTAATCCTAATTCAAAAAGTAGCGAGGAAGTGCACGAGTATTCGGCTATTAATTTTAATTACACCGCTGATTTAGATGGCGCGATGGTCCGCGCAAAAAAAGAAAATAAATCTATTTTTATTGATTTTTATACGACTTGGTGCGCGCCATGTAAACTCATGGATCAAGGAACGTTTAAAGACGATGATATCGCCGCTTATCTGAATGATAATTGCGTCACTCTAAAAGTAAATGCTGAAAAAGGAAACGGTCGTGCGTTGCGCGTTCAATATAATGTCGCTGCATTTCCGACGCTTATTTTTATTGACCCCGATGGAAATGTTGTCTCTCAAAAAGAAGGCAGTTTAGGAATAGATGGCTTCAAACAATTTATGAAAGCAGCCGTATGGAAATATAAAGGGAACTAACCAAAATGTAAATACCTAACCCACGATTAAAAAATTTTACTTGTATTAAAAACTAATTCAACCGCATGCGTGTTAAATCATTACTGATTTTTTTTATTCATTCCTAATATATTTTTAATGAAAAAGTTTTACTACCTCTTACTTGTGCTGATTTTAGGTTTCAACATAACCTCTATGCAAGCGCAGCGCAAAGACGCGCGCATTTTATTTGTAGTGAATTTAGACGGTTCGCAAGAAGTTCCTGCCGTAGCTACTAAAGCAAAAGGTTTAATAACAGTTATGCTCGAAGAAGATGGCAGATTAACAATTAACGGTGTTTTCGATAGTTTATCGGGTGCTGCTACGCTGTGTCATTTTCATTTAGGCGGTGCTAAAACAGCTGGTAAAGTTATTTACGATTTAACGTCGGGCATTAAAAACGGAAATAGCATTTATTTTAAAACACCAAATCGCGTACCAGATAGTTTAATTGCGGGTATATTAAACTCAAATGTTTACCTGAACGTACACACAGCAGCCAATGGCGGTGGCGAAATTCGCGGTATTCCAATTGTTGAAAGCGACTCTCATTATACTGCTTTTTTAAGTGGCGCGAACGAAGTACAGGCTAATTCTTCAAAAGGCTTTGGTTTACTTTCCATGGTGGTTTCAAAAAGTTTAATGACTGTTGAAGTGAAAGCAGTGGTGTATGGCTTATCAGGGCCTATTGTGGCTTCACATTTTCATTTTGGTGGAGCAGGCGTTAGTGGTCCAGTCAATTTGCAATTAAATTATGCAGGCAATGTTATTTCTGGTATCTACACTGTAACCCAACCTTTTATTGATAGTTTGGCTGCAGGAAAAATTTATATGAACGTACATACTGCTGCTAATCCTGGGGGTGAAATCCGTGCTCAAGTAATGCCTATTAGTTCGAACACAATCGGTTTTGATGCTTTATTGCAAGGTGCAAACGAAATCTCCGCTGTAACAACTGATGCAAAAGGTGTTATGGTCGGCACACTAAACGCTACACTCGATACGCTTTCGTATTCGGTTTTATATGCAGGTTTGACACCGTTGTACGGACACATTCACGATGGAACAATTGATTCAGCTGGTGCGGTAATCAATGCTTTTGTACCCGATGCTAATTACACAAATATTTATCGCGGCGTGTTTCCACTCACATTGGCGCAACGCCTCAGACTGATTAAGGGAAATAATTACGCTAATATTCACACGACTGCGTATCCCGGTGGTGAAATTCGCGGACAAGTTTATTCAAGTATTCGCGAAGGTTTAGTTACTAATTTGTGTGCCGGTCAAGAGCCAACGCCGAATACATCGAAAGGTATTGGTGCTGGGGCAATATCAGTAAACCGATTAAAAACAGACGTTTCAGTTAATTTAGTAACGACAGGTTTAACAGGAAATATAACTGTAGCACATATTCATAAAGGTGCTGTCGGTGCTAACGGTCCCGTTTATGTGCCCTTTTTAGTAAACTCCAACAATACCGTTAAAGGTGTTTACACGTTATCAACTGCTGGCGGCGGCGATTCAATTATTAACGGACAGGTGTATGTGAACGTTCACACTGCAGCAAATGGTGGTGGTGAAATTCGCAGTCAGGTGGATAAAGTTTTGAATACAACGTGTTTAACAACTGGAGTTTTTGAATTGAACGGCAAACAATTTACTGTGAATGTCGCACCTAATCCAGCACAAGACATTGTAAACGTAGTTTTTGATGCCGATTTAAACGTTGCAACACAATTCACAATAACAGATATTGCGGGTAGAACTCTGATTTCTAAAAATATCAGTATTGTAAATGGTTCAAATCAGATAAACGTAAGAGTTTCTGATTTAGCGAATGGTATTTATTTCGTTCAACTCCGAAATAATAATCAGTTGCTGTTTACAGAAAAATTGATTAAGAATTAAGGAAACTTTATTAGCGGAAAACATGAAAACGAAAAGGCGTAGATTTTTAAATCTACGCCTTTTTCGTTTTCGTTTTCGTTTTCGTTTTCGTTTTCGTTTTCGTTTTCGTTTTCGTTTTCGTTTTCGTTTTCGTTTTCGTTTTCGTT
>JAYVVO010000322.1:0-4435 GCA_043786955.1 Saprospiraceae bacterium | reverse complement strand
AAATGATTTAAAGTTTTTAAATACATATCTATCAAACCAAAGCTAAATTGTTCATAAATTAGAACCAGTATGCTGCGGAATTATTGAAATTAAATGATTTTTAAAATTTTTTCCATCATTCATTCTGTTTTTCAAGTTCTAAGAATTTATTTTGTGACGTTCTTATTAATTAATAATTAAAAATTAATAATTAAAAATCTGTAGGTTGTTAATTCTTAATTCTCGATTCTTAATTTTTAATTAAAAACACCCGATAATGAGTGAAATAATTGAAGTAAAAGCGCGCGAAATTTTAGACTCGCGCGGAAATCCAACTTTAGAAGTTGAAGTTTATACCGAAAGTGGTATCATGGGTCGTGCGGCTGTTCCATCAGGCGCATCAACTGGTATTCACGAAGCCGTCGAACTACGCGATAACGACAAAAAACGGTATGGTGGCAAAGGCGTTTTGAAAGCCGTTGAAAACGTGAACGAAAAAATTGCACCAGAGCTTTACGGGCAAAATTTGTTTGATCAACGCGCGGTTGATAAATTAATGATTGATTTAGACGGTACGCCCAATAAGGGTAATCTCGGCGCAAACGCTATTCTTGGTGTTTCTCTCGCTGTCGCTAAAGCAGCAGCTTTAGAGTGTGGTCAACCTTTGTATCGCTATATCGGTGGTGTAAACGCACACGTTTTACCTGTTCCGATGATGAATATTATCAATGGTGGTTCTCATGCAGATAACAGCATTGACTTTCAAGAATTTATGGTTATGCCCGTCGGTGCAACATCTTTCAAAGAAGGTTTGCGCATGGGTGCAGAAATTTTTCATACGCTCAAAACTGTTCTGAAGAAAAAAGGCTATTCAACTAACGTAGGTGATGAAGGAGGATTTGCACCGAATATTAAAAGTAACGACGAAGCGATTGAAACCGTTTTAAAAGCGATTGAGCAAGCAGGTTTTAAACCTGGCGAAGACGTAATGATTGCTTTAGATCCAGCAGCTTCAGAATTTTACGACGAAAAAACAAAAGAATATGTTTTCAAAAAATCGAGTGGTAAGCGTCTTTCAGGCGAAGAAATGGTGGCTTACTGGAAACATTGGTGCGATATTTATCCCATTCTTTCTATCGAAGACGGTCTCGCTGAAGACGATTGGGCTTCTTGGAAATTAATGACAGATCAGTTAGGTCATCGCATTCAATTAGTAGGTGATGATTTGTTTGTAACAAACGTTCATAGATTGCAGCAAGGCATTGATCAAGGAGTCGCCAATTCTATTTTAATAAAAGTGAATCAAATTGGCACGTTAACTGAAACGATTGATGCTGTGAATTTAGCAACGCGACATGGTTACACCTCTGTCATGAGTCATAGAAGCGGTGAAACAGAAGATACAACGATTGCAGATTTAGCAGTTGCTTTAAATACAGGTCAGATTAAAACGGGTTCGGCGAGTAGAAGTGATCGGATAGCAAAATACAATCAACTTTTGCGCATTGAAGAAGAATTAGGTTCTAATGCCGTGTATCCGGGTAAATCTTTATTAGGCTAATTTAGTTGTTCGTTGATAGTTGTTCGTTTAAGAGCACCTAACAACGAATAATTAACAACTAACAACTACAATGGCTATTAGCGATAGAAAAGTTGTAAATCCTTTCAAACCCTTGATGCGATCATTGCCATCAGGCGTTTCAAATCGCTATTTATTAATAGGTAGCGTATTTGTAATTTGGATGCTTTTTTTCGACAAAGCCAGTGTTTGGAAACAATATCGTTTGTCGAGATCTTATTCCCATCTGCAAAGCGATAAAATTTATTACGAAAAAAAAATTAGAGAAGTAGAATTCATGCGCGCCGATATAAATAATAATATTGAAAAATTTGCGCGCGAACGTTATTTCGTAAAAGCCAACGACGAAGATGTTTTTATTATAGAAACAAAATAGTTGACGGTTGACAGTTGATAGTTGACAGTTTTTACTATCAACACGCATCTGTCAACTGTCAACTGACAACTATCAACTATTAGAATATGTCAGTTTTAGTCAACAAAAAAACCAGACTCATTGTACAAGGTTTTACTGGTAAAGAAGGTACATTTCATGCAGAGCAATGCAAAGCCTACGGAACAAATTTAGTTGGTGGCGTAACTCCTGGTAAAGGTGGAACTACCCATTTAGATTTACCAGTTTTTAATACGGTTGCAGAAGCAGTTGAAAAAGTTAAAGCGAATACAACTTTAATTTTTGTGCCACCGCGTTTTGCTGCCGATGCTATCATGGAAGCTGCTGAAGCTGGGATTGCAGTAATTATTTGTATTACGGAAGGAATTCCGATACAAGATATGCTGAAAGCAAAAGAATATTTAGAAATTAAAAAAAACTGTCGCCTTATAGGACCAAATTGCCCAGGTGTAATTACCCCAGGTGAAGCCAAAGTGGGTATCATGCCCGGTTTCGTTTTTAAAAAAGGACGCATCGGCATAGTTTCAAAATCTGGAACATTAACTTATGAAGCAGCCGATCAAGTCGTCAAAGCAGGTCTCGGAATTTCTACGGCGATTGGTATTGGCGGAGATCCTGTGATTGGAACAACAACAAAAGAAGCCGTTGAACTTTTAATGCGCGATAAAGAAACGGATGCCATTGTTTTAATTGGCGAAATTGGTGGAAGCATGGAAGCGGATGCGGCGCGTTGGATTAAAAAAACGGGAAATAAAAAACCTGTCATCGGTTTTATTGCTGGACAGACAGCACCCGCAGGCAGAAAAATGGGTCACGCAGGTGCAATTGTTGGTAGTGCTGACGATACTGCGGCAGCTAAAATGCGTATTCTCGCTGAGTGTGGTGTACACGTTGTAAAATCACCAGCAGATATAGGTGCTATGGTAGCAAAAGTAATGGGAATGTAATTGTATGGGATTGATTCAACACGTCTTATAAGACTATAGTTTACGAGATAAGTTTGGGAAAGAATTAGTTGAAAATATAGTGTCATTATTTCCAACAGTTTTCCTCAGCTTAGAGCCTCGAAAAACTTCCTCTTTCCAAATTTGAGGACTCTATGTCCAAAAAACTTGAAAAATCATAATGGCTTAAATGCTTACAATACTTTCAATTAATTTATTATCAATACTTATCAGTAATTTTTAGCAACACTAATAAATATGACAACTTTAAAAATAGCATTAGACTGGACTCCAAATATTAATCATATCGGAATTTTTGTTGCAAAAGAACTTAACTTTTATAAAGAACAAGGAATTGAACTTGAAATTATAAATCCATTGGAAGATAATTACGCAATGACACCAGGTAAAAAGTTAGAATTGGGTGTTACTGATTTTGCCATTGCTCCTTTTGAAACTGTGATTAGTCTTAACAATAAAGAAAATACCGTAGATGCTATTGCAGTTTTTGCGATTTTACAAAAAGACATTAGTAGTATAGCCTCATTAAAATCATCAAATTTGTATAGACCAAATCTTTTAGATGGAAAAATATACGCATCATACAAAGCACGTTATGAAGACCAAATAGTTAAGAAAATGGTTAAAAATGACGGTGGAATTGGAAATATCGAAATAATATATCCAGACAAGTTGGGAATATGGAATACATTGTTAGAAAAAAAAGCCGATGCAACTTGGATATTTGACAATTGGGAAGGTATTGAAGCCGAAACTAAAAATATAGAATTAAATAAATTCTCACTAATTGAATTTGATATTCCTTA
The DNA here is from genome assembly GCA_043786955.1 of Saprospiraceae bacterium. Taxonomy (GTDB): domain Bacteria; phylum Bacteroidota; class Bacteroidia; order Chitinophagales; family Saprospiraceae; genus JAAFJT01. The sequence continues at coordinate 712 of JAYVVO010000322.1, read as the reverse complement.
CTGTTATTCGCCAGTTATAATCACTAAAAAAAGTAATTTGATTGCCAATAAAAATGAATATTCTAATTTTATAAAAGCAACTCAAAAAGGATATTTATATGCAGCGGAAAATAAATCCAAAGCTGTAAATATATTAAAACAGTATCTGACTGATTATGATAAAGAAAATATTGATATTGACAAATCAATTAAAGTTACAGCTCCTAATTTTGGAAACGATAGATTGTGTGGTTTTATGAAACCTGAAAGAATCAATTTATTTTTAAAATGGCTTATTGAAAACCAATTAGAAAGTAAAAAAATTATTGAACAGACTTTGTTTACAAATGACTTATTGAACTAAAACTACTGCTAACATTGGGTTGGCGTTATTAGGGTTATGGCAAAGAAATAATTAAAATAATTAAATCTCTTTAGAGTTTGAAATTTACTCAATATGCAAAAGTAGCTAATTTATATTATGGTGCGTTGCACCTTAACGTTAATTGAAAATATAGGTGGTATACCAATTACTAGAAAGTTCAAGAATAGATTGACTCTACCGCACCCCAAATAAAATTTATCAATTCAAAATTTCTCTTTCAAAAACGCAGTGAGTTTGCGCGTTGCAATACCTCGATGACTAATCGCACTTTTTTCTCCATCCGTTAATTGCGCGAAAGATTTTGTGAAACTTTCTGGTTGAAAAATGGGATCGTAACCAAAACCATTA
>JAYVVO010000321.1:0-4442 GCA_043786955.1 Saprospiraceae bacterium | reverse complement strand
TCCACAAGAAACGCGCATTCATTATGTCATCACTAACGGTGGTAAAGCACCAAACGTTGTTCCAGAATTTGCAGAAGTATATTATTACGTGCGTCATCCGAACAGAGCGGACGTTGTGAGTATTTTTAATCGGGTAGAAAAAGCTGCGCAAGGAGCTGCTCTCGGAACGGAAACGCGCATGGATTACGAAATTATTGGTGGCACACACGATTTATTGATTAATAAAACGCTTGCTGATGCCATGCAAATAAATTTAGAAAAAGTTGGAGGTGTAAATTATACCCCTGACGAAATTATTTTTGCCAAAACACTTCAAACATCTTTTACGGGTAAAATTCCTGCCTTAGAAGAAGCTGCTACCGTTAAACCCATGAGTTTGGAAAAAAGTGGTGGTGGTTCTACCGATGTTGGCGACGTAAGTTATACTGTTCCTACGGTGGGTTGTGAAACTGCTACTTGGGTTCCTGGTACACCTGCGCATAGTTGGCAAGCTGTTGCTTGTGGCAGTAATGATATTAGTGCTAAAGGTATGATTGTTGCTGCAAAGACAATGGCGTTTACAGCTATTGATTTATTTTTAAAACCTGAACTCATTAAAAGAGCGAAAGAAGAATTTATTTCAACTAAAAGTAACTATCAATATAAAGCACTTTTAGGTGATAGGAAACCTGCTTTGAATTATAGGGATTGATTAAATTTGAAAATTATTTATGCACAACAGTCTTAAATAACAGCATTTGAAATAATAATTTTTGAAAATTGGAAATTCATGTTTTAACTTGTTTCACTCTTTAAAAACCAATCGCAACCACTTTGTAACCATAAAAAACTAAGCGTATGTCTTCTCGAATTTCGCAAACCCAACTTAAAGTAGGCGACCTTTTGGTTGCAGAACCTTTTTTGAATGATCCTAATTTTAAACGATCTGTAATTTTGTTATGTCATCATGATAAAGAAGGCTCGCTCGGATTTGTTCTCAATCATAAAATGAAAGTCAAATTCAGTGAATTGATAAATAATTTTCCAAAATTTGATGCTGATGTTTTCGTGGGAGGTCCTGTTCAGACAGATACTTTACATTTTATACATAATGTTGGCGATTTATTAGAAGGCAGTATTAGAATTAGTTCTGGCGTTTATTTTGGTGGTGATTTAGATAATTTACGTTTTCTCATTGAAGCAAAGTTGATTGAACCTAAGCACATTCGTTTTTATCTCGGATATACGGGTTGGGAAGAAATGCAATTGCAACAAGAATTTAAAGAAGGTACATGGATTCCTGCAAATATGCACGCCAATTATATTTTTAAATCCGATCCTCAAGCACTTTGGCAGAATGTTTTAGAACAAAAAAATGGTAATTTTGCTGTAATTTCTCGTATGACTGATTGTGAATACGAAAATTAATTTAAACAAGTAGATATTTTAATTAAACTTTTTTTTGTACTTTGGAGCTTAAATTCATTGTACATGAAAAAAATAGTTTTACTCTTTTGTCTTATAGCTTTTTGCGCATTCTCAATTTTCGCGCAACGCAAACCAATAGGAAATCTTCTTACAGAAAATATACCTGATATGTCCCCGAGTTTAGTTGAACGGTGGGATCAATACCAAAATATACGCGCTGCAAGTTTTGCCGATTGGGATGCAAACGGCGGAATGTATGTCGTTACGCGCTTCGCAGATGTAGCGCAAGTCCATCACGTTAAAAGTGCAGGAGCTTATCGCGAGCAAATTACTTTTTCAAAAGAGCCAATAACAGGTGCTAAAGTTTCGCCGAACACTGCCAACAATGGGTTTTTATTTTCAAAAGATAAAGGCGGCGATGAGAATTTTCAAATTTATTTTTTTGACAGAAAAACTGGAAAAAATAAACTTATCACAGATGGCAAAAGCAGAAATGGTAATGCGATATGGAATAAAAAGGGCGATAAAATCGCTTTCAGTTCAAACAAACGCGATGGGAAAAATATTGACTTTTACATCACCGATTTTAACGCATCAGAAAATGTGCAACTGCTTTTGCAAAATACAGGTGGTGGTTGGAACATGGTGGATTGGAGCGACGACGATAGCAAAATGATTATTCAAAATAGTATTTCTGCCAATGAATCGAAACTGTATATTTATGATTTAACTAAAAAAAAATTAGATGAAATTCATCCCACCACAAAACAAATTGCTTATCGCGATGCATCTTTTGCTGATAACAACCGCGATATTTGGTTCGTGAATGACGAAGCTGGTGAATACAATGCGCTATATTATTATTCAGCCAGTATGAAGGAGGCGACAAAAATAGTTTCACCCGAAGGTGAAATAGAATCGCTCGTTTTTTCGCATAATCGAAAACAGTTTGTCTATGTAGTGAATGAAAAAGGTTATTCGACAGCATATTTATATGATACACAGAACGTGGTCTCCGCAAAATTGCAAACGCCACAAGGCGTTGTTGGTAATTTAAATTTTGACACCAAGGATGAGCGAATTGCAATTTCAATAGTCACACCGACTTCGCCGAGCGATGTGTATGTGTACGATATAAAAAACAAAACCTCTGAACGTTGGACGTTTTCTGAAACAGGCGGATTAAATCCCGATAATTTTGTAACATGCAGTCTTATTAATTTTCCTACTTTCGATACAGATGAAGCGACACACAAAACGCGTATTATTCCGTCGTTTATGTTTAAACCGAAAAATGCAACGTCGGCAAAATTACCCGTCATCATTGATATTCATGGCGGACCAGAAGGGCAATCTTTGCCCAACTTTTCAAATTCTCGCCAATTTTGGGCGAATGAATTGGGTTGTGTTGTTTTAGTGCCGAACGTGCGCGGTTCGACAGGTTATGGTAAAACGTATTTAAAACTCGATAATGGTGCGTTGCGCGAAAATTCTGTAAAAGACATTGGCGCACTGCTTGATTGGGTAGCTACTCAACCTGATTTAGATGCAAGTCGCGTGGCAGTTTTTGGTGGTAGCTACGGCGGTTATATGTCGTTGGCATGTATGACAAATTTTAATGCGCGCTTGCGTTGCGGTGTTGATTTATTCGGCATTTCAAACTTTGTCACTTTCCTAAAAAATACATCAAGTTATCGCGCTGATTTGCGACGCGTTGAGTATGGCGACGAGCGCGATCCAGCTATGGCACAAATTTTAGAACGCATCTCGCCACTCACTAACATCAAAAATATTACCAAACCAATGTTTATTTTTCAAGGCGAAAATGATCCGCGTGTTCCTTTGAATGAATCGGAACAAATGTTGGCATCGTTAAAAACAAATGGCGTGACAACGTGGTACGTTAGAGCAAAAGACGAAGGTCATGGCATTGCCAAAAAAGCCAATCGCGATTATACGTATGCAGCGATTGCGGCGTTTTTACAAAAGTTTTTGGTAGAAAATTAATCTAAACTTTTAAACCTCGCAGGTTCTTAATACTATGAGGTTTTTCAAAATAATCAATTCCTTTTTTATGAAATATCTCTCAATATCTTTTTTTATACTTTGCTTATTTGGATTACTCTCAAATATTAGCGCGCAATCAACAATTACGGTTACAGAAAAAAATGCGACTGATAGCACGCATGTACCCCCAGAAATTAAATCCGTGACAAAGCATAGCATAACTGTCGGTGGAAAAGTAATAAATTATACGGCAACTGCAGGTGCACTTATTCTTAAAAATGAAAAAGATGAATCGGTTGCACTCTATGGTTATACGGCTTACACGAAAGACGGAGAAACCGACGCGACTAAACGCCCAATAACTTTTAGTTACAATGGCGGTCCAGGCTCTTCTTCAATGTGGTTACATATTGGCGTAATGGGACCGCGTCGTGTCGTAGTTAATGATCCAGAAAATGCACCGCAACCACCGTATAAAATGGAAGATAATCCTTTTACCTTGCTCGATGTATCGGATATAGTCATGGTTGATCCAGTCGGAACAGGTTTAAGTCATGCTGTAGCTAAAGCAAAAAATAAAGATTTTTGGGGTGTTGAGCAAGATATTAAATCGGTGAGCTGGTTTATTAAGCAATACATAAATTCAAATGATAGATGGAATTCGCCTAAATTTCTTTTGGGCGAAAGTTACGGAACGATGCGCAGTGCAGGTGTAGTCAATTATTTGCAAGAAAATCTTGGTATTTCGATAAATGGAGTAGTGTTGGTTTCATCCGTTTTAGATTTACGCTCACTCTCTTTTTTAGATGGTGACGATGCATCTTACATAATGCACTTACCGACGTATGCGGCAACCGCTTGGTTTCATAATAAAATTCCGAATAAACCCACTTTGGAAACTTTCTTGAAAAATGCACGTGCTTTCACGATTGATGAATATTCACCTGCTTTAATGAAAGGCGATCAACTTTCCGAATCAGAAAAAGCCAGCGTTTTAAATAAACTTTCTTATTTTTCAGGGTTGAGTT
>JAYVVO010000320.1:0-12159 GCA_043786955.1 Saprospiraceae bacterium | reverse complement strand
CTGATCAAGTTTTTACGCTGTCAATGTTTTTTCAAGATTACTTACCGAAGAATAAAAATTTTAAAGTTCACCTCAACGCAACTTTCGGTTCAGGTTTACCATTCGGTCTGCCAGACAATAATTATGTTTTCAGAAATGCTTTTCGCTATACGCCGTATCGTCGCGTTGATATAGGTTTTTCTGTTTTGGCATGGGACGCTGCTTGGCGTGGACGCAAAAAAAGTTTATTCAGCTTTTCGCGTCAAACATGGTTGAGCTTAGAGGTCTTTAACTTACTTGGCGTGCAAAACGAAGCTTCTAACACGTGGGTAAAATCTATTTACAATACGCAATTTGCCGTGCCGAATTACCTCACTTCGCGCCGTTTAAATTTGCGCGCCAGAATTGATTTTTAGCACTTTAAATATAAATGGACTTAAACTTCCTATTCAACTGATAAATTTTAAAAACCCGTTAAATTAAACGCAATTAACTTAACGGGTTTTTAAAATCTACGCAATTTATTTCTCAAGCCTTATTTCTTTTTGAAAGTTTTTTTTGCAGCTTCCACTTCAGGTGTTGCCGCAGTTTTAGCCTCTGTTGTTTTTGCAACCGTTTTCATTTCTGTTGCAGTTGCTATCACATCATGCTCTGGTAAAGTTATGGGTGAATGCCAAGCATTTTGTTTTGTGCGTTGAAAAATAGCAAACAGAAACAACAGTAACAACGCAATGGATGTAAACAAACTTACTTTTTCACCAATCACGTAAGATACAGGTGCAAACTCCATCAACATTGTATGCGTACCACTCGGCACGCGCGCGGCGCGCAATAAATAATCTACTTTTTCCATCGGCACTGTGTTGCCATCAATTTTAAGCGACATCCCTTTTTTTTCTGGGTAATAAATTTCAGAAAAAACGACGCACTGCTCGCCGTTAGCGGTGTACTTATATTCCATTCTATCTGGATTATATTTCGTGAGTTCTACTTTCGCCGTCGAATCAAATTGTGGCGTAAATCCGCGCAGTGTACCAGCATATTTTTCATCGTAAATCGCGTCAGTTTTCGGATTGAGCGAAGCTAAACCTGCGAGTTCAGCATCAGCATTCGCGACAGGGCGAATATTTTTGACAAACCAAGCATTGCCACAAGCAAACGGATTCGGTGCAACGCCAGCAATATCATCTTTCGAGATGACGTATTTGGCATTCAACATTCCGTAAATCGGCATATTTTTTTGTTCGAAGAGGGCAGGAGTTTTTTCATCGAACTTAGAAAGATATTTATCAATTAAATCTTGGTAGCGCATGAGTTTTGCCGCGTGATAACCACCGACAGATTGATGAAATGCTGAAGTCGAAGCATCTAAAAAAGGATTTCCTTGTCGCAAATCTAAAACGCGGAAGTGTGGGTCTTTATCTTTTTGAATAAAGAGGTCAGCAGGTTTAGGCGTGAAAACATTTTGTACTTCTTTTTTCGTCTCAAACTGATCATTATTGACGATGCGTTTGCCAATCGTCCATGAATCGAACAAAGTAAGCGCAGCAACGCCAGCCACTAAATAAACACTTTTCAATCTTCCTTTTATATAAAACCACACCAAGCCAGCACCTGCTAAAATTAAAAATAAGGAGCGCATAACATCGGCGCGCGCTAAAGCAGCGCGGTCAGCACTGATCATGCTCACTAATTCAGGTTGAAGTTGCGCATCACGCGCACCTTTGTCACCCCCAAATGAAGCAAACAAACAAAGTAAAACGCAAATTCCCGTACTCCACAAAAGGCTACGTTGTTTTTTGGCTGCTTCAATTTTTGGATCGAACAAAGCCTGAATACTTAATGCTGCTAAAACTACCAGCAACAACTGACCAAGCCCTAAGGCTTGCGTTACAGCTCTAAATTTATTAAACAAAGGAAAAGTATCGAACATGAGTGTAGCAAAGAAGAAATTTTTCCCCCACGAAATCATTAACATTACCAATGAACTAATTCCGAGCCACCATTTTGTTGCTCCTTTCAATAAAAATAAACCCAACACACCGAAAAATATAAGCAAAGCACCCCAATAAATACTTACGCCAACAAAAGGTTGATCGCCAGTGTAAAACAATCCAGAAATTTGTTGATCTACAGCGTGACTAATTTTATCGTTCGGCACACCTTGTTGCGCCAAACCCGATGCGATTTGCGGGCGCAGTTTTTCAAAAGTTTCTGTACTTTCGTGCGATTGCGACGCACCACCACCATAGGCGTTTTGTGCAATCAGTGTGAGTGATTCGCCTATGCCATAACTCCAACTAAAAGCGTATTCTTTATCTAAACCTCCCCCTTTCGGATGATCCGAATTTTGCAATTCCGATGTGCCGCGAATTGTTTCCGAACTGTATTCATTCGTCATCCAAACAGTTGGCAGGTTTGTGCCGAAAGCTAATAATCCTGCCAAAACCAACGTCACCGCCGATTTTCCAAAAGCCAACCAATTTTTAGATTGTATCGTGAAAACTAATTGCGTTATGCCGAGAATCAATAAAATAATGACCGTATAATACGTCACTTGTAAATGGTTACCGTAAAGTTGCATCGCAAAACCGAGTGCAAATACAGCACCGCCAAATAAATATTGTCCGCGAAAAACATTTATCGCACCCGCTAAAACCAAAGGCGCAAGTGCTAAACAAACCATCTGTGTTGAGTGTCCTGCTTCAATTATATCCATATTGAATGAACTTAAACCAAAAGCTGCCGCACCAATGAGTGCTACGCGCCAATCAACGAGGAGCGTGATGAGCAAAATATACATACACAACATCGCTAAAAATATGTTCGCGTGTGGTGCTGTTATCCCTTGACCTAATTGCATTGCTCTGAAAACAGGCGTAACCATATTTCCAGAAAACTGCGAAGCAATCTGTACTGCTGGCATACCCGAAAACATAGAGTTCGTCCAAAGCGGCATTTTACCCGTTTCTTTATAAAAAGCGTTCGCTTCCGTTGCTGCTGCACCTGCTTTTTGGTTGTCGGGTTGTGGCAAAACTTTGCCTTCAAATGCAGAAGCGGAAAAGAAAACGAAACTCAAAGCCAACATTACTGCGAGTGCAATTATATGTGGAAAAAATTTTTTAAAATCGAATTTCATAATTTAATTTTTTTAAAAGAAGCTGTTAGCAATTAGCTTTGAGCCTTGAAATGCAAATTGCGAACTGCAATTACGAGCGAGGCTCATAGCTCAAAGCTCATAGCTCAAAGCTCTGAGCTTTGAGCGTGTAAAAGTATAAAACGTGCACCGTGTTTAGGTGTGTTGCATTTTTTTTATTTTATTGGAGTAAAATTATCTTTTCGGTTTGAGGGTTTTGAATTTACGATGGAGAAAAATTATTTTACCACAACTAAACTACAAGAGGCGACTTCTTTCGAAGTAGCCTCTTGATTAAAAGTATGTACTAAGTAGTTTTAGAAAGAATGTTTATAGCCGAGCGACAATGAATTGCGAATAAATACATTTCTGCCAGGGCTGTTCGAGTCGCCGTTTAAAAAGACTAATTGGTTATTGTCGTAAAACCAATCAGACTTGAAAATGAAGGAGAAATTTTTAATGATGTTGAAGTCTAAAGTATTGTACCATTCAACCGCAATATTTTGTGGGTCGCGCAGATAATTTGAATATAAATCGAGCGTACCAATGTAGCTTATTCTATCCTTCGCAAATTTATTATTATAATCTAAGCGCACTTCAGCACCTAACTGAAAGTCTATCGTTTTATCGTGATTAGGGTTTGGAAAAAAACGTTCCGTGTTAGCCAAAGTCTTATCGGCGCAAATGATAGTTTTAATAGCGATGGGTGATAAAAAAATCGAAAGATGCGGATCGTACTTATAAATAAAACCTGGTGATAGTTTGAGGGTAGCAGGTGAGAAGAACGAACTCGTAAGTGTGAGCGTTTTTAAGATAGTTGGGTCAACGCCTTGCGGCGTTAAACTCAAATAATTTGAGCCGTAAGTAGAAAGCAATTGTGTTTGAAAGTCGAACAAACCGCCAAGATACCATTTCTCTGAAATTCTATGACCCGCTTGAGAAGTGAATTGTATTACATCGCTCGCTTTTGTGTACGGTCCGCCGGCTGTGCTGACAATAGCTTCTTGCAAACCAAATTTATTTGTCCAAATGACACTTGTGTCTTTATAATTAGCAAGATACGTTATCAATCCGCCGAACCCAAAACGATTGTCGCCTGCGCCAGGTCTTGGATTAATTAGCCACAGCGACGCTAAATCTAAACCAATACTTCCAACCTTCGTCCAACCGTTCGAATCTTTAGATTCCAAAATTTTGACATCCCCCGTAGCATCAACTGTTTTTTGCGCATTTATAGATAACAAAGACAAGCAGAAAATGCCTACCAATAGTAATTTAACCTTCATAAAAAAGTAAATGTTTAATTTAATTAATTTCGTTTCTGACGAATTAAGTTTGATAAGGTAACAGAATTAATTTAAATCAAAATTTACACTTCAATTTTGAGATTATCGCTTGGCGTAACGATGATAGCTTCGGAAAGTAATTTATGCAAAGGAAAAATAATGAGTTGCTCGCCCGATTGGAGTTTTACTGTAGAATTATCGATATGAATGACTTTGCCTTTCAAGTTTCCAATTTGAACCGTATCACCAACCGTAATATTTCCTTTAGAATAGTAGGAAGCCATTAAATTGAGCATCACTTCTTTTGATGCCAATCCGTATCCTAAAGCAAAAGCCGCAACAACGCCCCCGAGAATGACCGTTAAGTTATTTCTTAAAAAAGTTGTATCAATTTGCGCTTGGTTAAGCGCGCTAATGCCAACTGAAATAAAAATAAAGTAGAAGACAGCATTCGATATTATACCCGCGCTCGGAATATTGAGCGAGCGACAAGTTTTGAAAATTATATTTTTCATCCCATTAGCAGCTAATAAACCAACTAACAAAACGATGAGTGCCACAAGCGCATTCGGTATAAAATTTACAACCTTTATCACCAAATCGGAAATAGCAGGCATTCGTAGCGAATCGGTAGCAGCAATAATGAACACCAAAAAAATAAAATAATAAACCGTATTCGCAATTATTGAGCTCAATTGAATTTTTAAATTGCTTTTATGAACTATGTCAATATCGTTTATTTTTTCGGTAATCGAATCTAAACCAATTTTACGCAACAAAGTTTGTAAAAAGCGTGCAGTTAACTTAGCGATATAATAACCCGTAATAATAAAAACCAATGCTACCAATAAATTCGGCAGTGTACTGGTAAGTTGGAAAAGTAAACTTTTAAGTATTTCAAATCCCATGTTTTTGTAGATTTTTCATTTAACTAACTGTTGGTGTAAATTATTCATCACTCATTCATTTAGCGCTCGTTCGGCGCTTTAGGTCTATCATCATCATTTTTATTTTCTGGCGCATTACTTCCGCCTACAAAGTCAACCAAAGTTTTAAACGCGCGCGAAACAAAGTGCTCCGTCACGTCGCCTCGAAAACGCGCCGAATCGTGACGCTTTTCAATGTTTTTAGCAACACGCTCTAAGCCATCGTCTTCAAACATCCGAATGTGCTCATCTTCCAAAGATTTGAAAGGGTTTCTGCCATTATTTTTGTTCTCCATAATATAAAATTAATCGGTGTGATATTACGAGCACAATTATATGCTCTCATCTTTTATTTTTCATCGAATACAATTATGTTCCACTACCGTCGCCGAATTTACTTTTAAAAATTTCAGCCGCTTTCATCTTAGCACGTTTAATTTTCATTTTAGTCGCACTTTCTGTTTTGTCAATAATCTCAGCAATATCTTTTATACTGATGTCATCCTGATATTTATACAAAATAACCATTCTATCACCTTCCGGCAATTCGTCGAGAATTTCTTTCAGTTGTGGGAGCGATAAATCTAAAAAATACGAATCTGGTATTTCTTCTTCAGCCACATCGGGGGCACGTTCAATGTCGTCAGAAAACAAGAGTTTATTTTTTTTTCTTTTCCGCACAACATCCATGCAATAGTTGAACGTAATAGAATAAACCCAAGTCGAAAATTGAGATTTTTCATTAAAGCCTGAAAGATTCAGCATCACTTTAACAAAAATATCTTGTACAGCATCTTGTGCTTCTGTTTGGTCTTTAAGGATAGACATACACTTGCCATATACCTTCGGCGCATACTTACGATATAACTGCGTGAAGTAGATACTGTTCTGCGATTGTAAATACAAGTGCATCAGTTCCACGTCCGATAGATCCTTATTTTGTGCTGTCGCTGCCAAAACTATGCTTAAATGTACAAAAATAAATTTTGATAACCCTTTAAGTCACAAATATAAAGCGTTGATACTATAAATTTGCGTTTTATATACATAGTTTCGGAATTTACCATTCTTGTGTATTGACGCGAAAATAACGAAAAAAAACATTTATTCAGATAATAAAATTAACAGTGCCCTAACAGTTTTTGCAAGTCACTCATTTTAAAGTGATAATAAAGTTTTTTATGTACAAATTTTTTATAAAACCCTTGTTTTTTTTATTGCCGCCCGAACGCGCGCATGCCTTAGCAATGGGGGGGTTGCGCGCATTTTGTAAAGTTGGTTTTTTACAAAAATTTTTGAATTTATTTTTTAAAAAAGAAAACAAGAGCTTAGAGCGCAACATTTTAGGATTAAAATTTAAAAATCCCATCGGGCTGGCGGCGGGTTTCGATAAAGATGCACGGTACATTGATAGCGTTTCAGCACTTGGTTTCGGATTTATTGAACTCGGCACTGTTACGCCTAAACCACAATGGGGCAACGAAACACCGCGATTATTTCGGTTGCCTAAAAGTTTTGCTCTCATCAATCGCATGGGATTTAACAATAAGGGCGTTGAAAACATGGTTTCGCAATTGAAAAAAAAACGCATTGATACATCAGTGATTATCGGTGGAAATATTGGAAAAAATAAAACCACGCCCAACGAATCTGCCACTGCCGATTATATTTTATGCTTCGATGCACTTTTCGATTATGTAGATTATTTCACCGTAAATATTTCTTCGCCGAACACGCCAAATTTGCGCGCGCTTCAAGAAAAAGAACCGCTCAACGATTTGCTTTCGCAAATTCAAAAAAGAAACAACAGTCGTAAAAATCCCAAGCCTATCTTGCTAAAAATTGCACCCGATTTAACCGACGGCGCATTGGATGACATTATGGATGTTGTGCTTCAAAATAAATTAAATGGCATAGTGGCCACAAACACAACTATACTTCGCGAAGGTTTAATGGAAACAGAAACGGAAATTTCTGCAATGGGTGCTGGCGGATTGAGTGGTGCGCCGTTAAAAAATCGCGCTACTGAGGTGATACGATATATCCGACATAAAATTAAAAATCCAGATTTTGTAATTATCGGAGTAGGTGGTATAAACACAGCTGCCGATGCGATTGAAAAATTAGAAGCGGGTGCAACGCTTCTTCAAATTTATACAGGCTTCGTTTATGAAGGTCCGACAATTGCAAAAAAAATAAATTTGGGTTTAATAGATTACTTTGTGAAGAAAGAACAAAAAGTTTAAATTATATTTACACTTTATTACCCGCAGACTTCGCAGACTTTTACAGATTTCTTTTGTGAGCTTTTGTGTCTTTTGTGGTTCTAAATTACTCATTTTTAATTTTTCATTCTTAATTAATACAAATATGGCATTCGATGTAACAGGAAAACTGCACAAAAAATTTCCGGCCGAAACACGCGGCGAAAAAGGTTTTCAAACGCGCGACTTTGTTTTAGAAGTTTCTGACGGACAATATCCACAACTTATAAAATTTCAAGCAGTACAAGATCGTTGCGCTATGCTCGATACTTACGAGGAAAACGAAGAAATAAAAGTACATTTTGACTTGCGCGGCAGAGAGTGGCAAGGTAAATATTTGACAAATTTAAATTGCTGGCGCATCGAAAAAGGTACAAATGCTTCTCCTTCCACAGCAACACCGGTTCAACAAGTGGCTGCCACCTCTGCGGCGGATAATTTAGGCAAATTCCCAAGCCTTAAAGACGAGCCGTTACAAGATGCGGATGATTTGCCTTTCTAAGAATTTTCATTTCGCGCAAAGATGCACAGCGTTAATCGCATCGCGTCTTTGCGCGAAATTTCTTTTAAGCTTAATAGCTATCCAAATGGAGCTCAATTTTTAGATGTTTTGAGCTTGAAACAAAATATTTTTGAGCTGTAATGTTAGAGTTTACCCGATCATTCAAGTGTCTGTACATTAAATATGAAATAATAAATGTAATTACCGTCGAAAACCAGATAGATTTTCACGATGCGTATGAAAGTATAGGGAGGAAAATACCTTTTGCCGTTTCTTAACACATTGGTGTGAAAATCAATAAAATTGTTTTGATTTGGTTAATAATATTAAAAGGGGAACTTCCTCTTTGTATCTAAAAAAATAAAAGACGAATGGTGAAAAGTAAATAACTTTGAACTTCATAAAAATTGGATAAATCTTTTGAGAAAATATTATTTTGCTTTAACCCTCATCACGGCGCTGTTTTTTAATAGCGGTACGTTTGCACAACGCCTTGTTAAACTTTCTACACGATTTAACGATGCTTACGTCGAATACGATCTGTACAGCGAAAAAGGCGAGCGCGGTTCGCTCACCTTAACATGGCAACAACCAGATAAATGGACGGAATGGAATTTTAGAATAGGTGATACATCGGGCACGATTAAAACTAAATGGAATGAAGACACAAATTTTTGGGAAGTGCGTTACAATAATAAAATTGCAACAGCACAAACTGTATTCCAAAACGACTTTTCGCGCTGGCGGATTACGAATAATAATTTTTCGCTCGATTTAGCGCCAGCCAACTTAAACAATCCGAACGAGTGGTGGGTAGAAGACGCAAAACGCGGTTCGCTCTATTTAGTAACCGAAATTCCGAACGATCCGCGCGACTGGCTTGTGCAGGATGAACTCAGCGAAGAAGTACCGTTTGCTATGCGTATGGCAATAATTTTTGTCGCGATCTATCAAACAATACCAAAATCATAAATTTTTTTATTTTTGCGCAATATTTTTTTTAAGGCATTTTAGCAAATAAAATTTATTTTATTCCTATTTATAACCCTAAGTCTTTGGAATTAAAACGTCATCGCCATTTTAAATTCTGAAAATTTAAATACACAAGCGTTAAAGTTAAGTTAAATAATAAAATATGTATTAGGTAGTACTTGTTTATTAAATCTTTTTGGCTCTATATTTGACCTTGATTAGTAACGAACTTTTAATTTTTTAATTTTCATCCAACTTATTCGCCTATAGCATAAAGACTTGTACACTAAATAGTAATCATTTTCTCTCATTGACTTTGTCTGAAAATCCTTTTAGTTATGCAAGCATTGCAAGGTTTACTTGTTAGCGACCACGATTTAATTCTTCAATACCTTGATGGTCACGAGAATGCGTTTGAAGTTCTCCTTCGTCGCCACAAATCTAAAATTTATACTTCCATTTATTTATTTTGCCGCGACCAACAACTGGCGGAAGATATTTTCCAAGAAGTATTTATTAAAATCATCAACACGCTCCGCAGTGGACGTTACAATCACGAGGGTAAGTTTTTGCAGTGGGCTCTGCGCATTGCGCATAACTTGTGCGTTGATTATTTCCGTCGCGATAAACGCCGACCAACCGTTGCACCAACCGATGACTTTGATATTTTTAATCAGGTAGAACTTTCGGAAGAAAGTCCTGAAGAAAATATCATGCGCTCGCAATCTTATCACCGCGTGCGTCATTTAGTGGATGCTTTACCACCTGAGCAACGCGAAGTAGTTATTCTTCGCCATTACGCTGATATGAGTTTCAAAGAAATTTCTTTGCTCACGCGTGTGAGTATCAACACAGCGTTAGGTAGAATGCGTTACGCACTTATCAATATTCGCCGCATGGTGGAAGAAAATAATTTAGTGTTGAATTAATTCCTTGTAGAAAATTTTCCCTCAAATTTCGCGGGATATCGCAGAGGTGTAAATAATAAAAAACCTCGTCATTGCTTTGTAGTGACGAGGTTTTTTATTTTGTAGAAAATCTTAGTAGTTTTTTTACCGACTTATCCATCAGTGAAATTGCTTTTGAATTAGGGTTTGAAGATTCGCAATCATTCAGCAAATTATTTAAAAGTAAAAGCGGAGTTTCGCCTTTGGATTTTAGGGCGAGTTTCAATTAAGGCGAACGCATTAAATTGTTCAAAAAAAATAAAACAATTAATTTATTCCCACTAACCATTAATAACTCAACACACTTCATTTACCTTTGTGTTTTGAAAAGAATACACAGTTATGAAAAAAATAAATTTACAGTTCGGTTTAATTACCATTTTTGTTTTGCTTGCTGCCTTCAGCCGCACTTTACCGCACATCTGGAATTTTTCCCCTATTTGCGCCATGGGATTGTTCGGTGCCGCGCATTACGATAAACAATGGAAAGCATTATTAATTCCCTTAAGTGCAACTTGGTTAAGCGATTTATTTATCAATAATGTTTTATTTAAACAATTTTTTCCAGCCTTCACTTGGTTCTATGATGGCTTCTACTGGCAGTATGGTACGTATTTACTCATTGGTGTGGTGGGTTATTTTCTTTTCAATCATAAAATAACGGTTGCAAAGGTTTTGGGTGGTTCCTTAATTGCGACAGTTTTATTCTTTTTGATTTCCAATTTTGGTGTTTGGGCAGGTAGTGCGATGTATGCGCACAATTTTTCAGGTTTATTAGAATGTTACGCTGCTGGTTTACCTTTCTTAAAAGGGACTTTGGGTGGAAATTTATTTTATTCAACCGTATTTTTTGGTGGATATTATTTATTGCAAAAACAGTTCACAGCATTGCGATTGCCGTATTTGCATTACGCGTAGGCAATTACGAGACACATAAAATTAAAAAGGCGGAAATTATTCCGCCTTTTTAATTTTATGTGTCCTACTTTATTTATTTTAGCGACGCGTTTAAACAAATAAAACTACTATGGCAAAACAACACACCGATCATGATAAACTATTCAAGTCAGCATTTCAAGATATTAAAACGGTAAGAGAATTTCTTGAAAATTTTTTGCCCACAGAAATACTCAAAGAAATAAATTTAAAAAAGCTCAAGCTTGACACTACTAATTACATCACCGATAAAATGAAAGAACTTTTCTCGGATGTGGTTTTTAGAACTGTTTTTTTAAAGAACAAGAATACTTTAATTCTTCTTTTAGAACATAAAAGCGAAATTGATCGTGCCTTGATTGTCCAAATATTGAAATATATTTTAGAAATTTTATCGCTTGATATACAAGAAAATAGACCGTATTCGTTTGTGTTACCTATTATTATTTATCATGGCGACAGAAAAAGCAAACCTAATCCGTTGCATTCTTATTTTGATGACTTGCCATCTTTTTTACAAAAATTTATTCCTTTTATTGATTTTCTTTTTGTAAATTTAGAAACTACTCCGAATGAGCTTCTGTTAAATCTTTCGGATAATACTTTACTAAAAAGCACATTTTTAGCTTTAAAAAATGTTGCCGATACCGAATTTATAAAGGCACATTTCGACGATTTTGTTAAATTTTTAGAAAAAAACCCAAATTACGAAGGCTTTTTGAAAAAAATATTTGTATATTTGTCCACACGATCAACAATAAAAAAAGAAGAAATCGAATTGCTTATTGTTTCACAAACTAATAAAACATTGAAAATGAAGATGGCAACAGCAGTTAAAGGTATTTGGGCAGAAGCCGTTGAAGAAGGTATTACACAAGGTATTACACAAGGTATTACACAAGGCGAATTGAAAAAAACCATTGAGGTTGTTCGTAAGGGCTGGCTCAAAAGACATTCTATTGAAGTCATTGCTGATTTAGCAGATATTTCGATAGAAGAAGTCAAAAAATATATTTCTCAATTTGAAAAAGAGAAAAAATAATTTGCGTTTCAATAGTTGTGCTTTATTGTTTTGTAGCCCTGCCTTTTATCTTTGCCCAAAGTTAATACTTTGAAACGCGTATTAATAGTTGTAGCCACCGAGCGAGAGATTTTTCCTTTTGTACAATTTTTGAAAGAAGAAAAAAGTAAAATCCGAAATTCCATTTTTG
>JAYVVO010000319.1:0-4451 GCA_043786955.1 Saprospiraceae bacterium | reverse complement strand
TGGAGTTGCTGCACGATAAAATAAATCTTTTGCCCTCACGCAGTGAAGTTCGACGCGCAGTTCAGAACAATGCCATTTCAATTAATAAAGAAAAAATTACGGATCTCAATTTCGTGGTTGACAAAAAGCTTTTTTTTCAAAACCAATTTATGTTGATTGAAAATGGAAAAAAGAATAAATTTTTGCTTGAGTTAAATCCGAATTAAAAAAAAGCTAAATTCATTTTAATGAGTCTTACAAAAATTCAAAATTAAATTCCTAAATTGGTGTTTTTGAAAAATGAATGTTTTTATAGAAAAAAAATCAGTTAAATTTATAGCTATTGACTTATATGTATTAACTTTATTTTTTTAATGTATTAGTAAACATCAAAACCGAATTATTTTTAATAATTGTAGAAAAGTAACACATTTTATGTCGTATAAGAATATTACAACCGAGCAAATTCAACAAGAGTTGTATAATTATTTTGGATTCGAGAATTTCAAAGGTGATCAATTAGATATAGTAAAGAGTGTTTTAGATGGGCACGATACTTTTGTAATTATGCCAACGGGTGGTGGAAAAAGTATGTGTTATCAATTACCCGCATTGATGATGGAAGGAACAGCATTAATTATTTCGCCTTTGATTGCGCTGATGAAAAATCAGGTGGATCTTATTCGCGGATATTCGGAAGGAAATGAAATTGCGCATTATTTAAATTCTTCGCTTTCGCGTACAGAAATAAAAAAAGTTAAGCAAGACATCAGCGACGGAAAAACAAAATTACTTTACGTTGCGCCAGAAACTTTAACCAAAGACGAAAACATTGAGTTTTTCCAGAACACAAACGTCAGTTTTGTAGCGGTTGATGAGGCGCACTGTATTTCTGAATGGGGACACGATTTCAGGCCAGAATATCGGCGTATAAAAACAATGATTGAAACGATAAGCAATAAAGTTCCAATCATTGCGCTCACTGCAACTGCAACACCTAAAGTGCAAGTTGACATTGTGAAGAACTTGGACATGCACGATGAAAAAGTTTTTGTTTCTTCGTTCAACAGAACCAATTTGATTTATGAAATCAGACCAAAGCCGCGCGAAGAGTTTTTACACAAACAGATAATTCAAATCATAAAAGAAATTCCAGGTCAGTCCGGAATTATTTACGTGCAGGCGCGAAAATCGGCAGAAGATTTAGCAAAAGTTTTAGTCGTTAATGGATTGCGCGCTGCGCCGTACCACGCAGGTTTAGATGCTAAAGTGCGCGCACAAACTCAAGATGCTTTTTTGATGGAAGATTGCGACATTATTGTTGCGACGATTGCTTTCGGAATGGGCATTGATAAACCCGACGTTCGTTTTGTGATTCATTACGATATTCCAAAATCCATAGAAAATTATTACCAAGAAACTGGTCGCGCAGGTCGCGATGGTTTGCAAGGTCGCTGTATTGCGTTTTACAGTTACCGCGATATGGCTCGATTAGAAAAATTCCTTCGCGATAAACCAGTTTCGGAGCGCGAAATGGGAATGCAACTCATGGAAGAAATGGTGGCGTATGCTGAAACTACGAATTGTCGTCGCGAATTTTTATTGCATTATTTTGGCGAAAAATACGAATGCGAACGCAACGGAATGTGCGATAACTGTTTGTATCCTAAAGAAAAAATAAATGCTTCAGAGGAATTAGCTTTGGTTTTAGAATCGGTTGAAGCATTGGGTCAGCAATTTTCTGTAAAACCAATTATTGATTTTATAATCGGCGCAGACACGAAAGAAATGCGCGATTACAAATTTAATAAGCACGATATTTTTGGCGAAGGCAAAGAAAAAAGCGAACACTTTTGGCAATCTATTGTCCGAAACGCTTTACTGAACGATTATCTTTATAAAGAAATTGAAAAATACGGTATTCTGCACGTTTCTGAAAAAGGACACGATTTTATAAAAAAACCTACCGAGTTTGTTGTCACGCTCAATCATAATTTTGAAACAGATTCTTTTGAATCGGATGAAGTGAAAGGTGGAACAGCAGCATTGGACGAAACTTTGGTAAAACTTTTAAAAGATTTACGGCGCACAGAAGCAAAGAAGAAAAATATTCCGCCGTATGTCGTCTTTACCGATCCGTCGTTGGAAGATATGGCAACGCAATATCCCGTCACGATTGACGAGATGTGCAAAGTTTCGGGCGTTTCGATGGGTAAAGCGGTGAAGTTTGGCAAACCGTTTTTAGCCATGATAGCGAAATATGTAGATGAAAATGAGATTGAACGCACACAAGATTATTTGATTAAGCAAATCGCCAATCAGTCGAAAACAAAAGTTAATATCATAAAAGGTATTGATAAACGTCTTTCATTAAAAGAAATAGCGAATCAAAATCAGATCAATGCCGATGAATTAATGGATGAATTAAACTCAATTGTTGGTTCGGGCGCTAAATTAAATTTAGATTACATTGTCGAAGATGCTGTAGACGAAGGTGTTCAAGAAGAAATTTACGATTTTTTTATGAAAGCGACCGACGACGACGTTGAAAAAGCATACCATAAACTTAAAGAAGATGACGACGAAATCACTTTCGATGAAGTTAGATTAGTTAGATTGAAATTTTTATCAGAAGTCGCTAATTAATGGTTGATGGTTGATGGTTAATGGTTAATGGTTGAGGGTTAATGGTTAATGGTTAAAAATTTTTTAAATTAAAAACAATTTTTTTTATGAGAGAAAACACTTTAAAGATTAAAAGTTTTGCATTTGCGATTAGAATTTTCAAACTTTCACAGTTTTTACAAAATGATAAAAGAGAATTTATAATTTCTAAACAAGTTGCAAGATCGGGTACTTCTGTTGGTGCTATGATTCGAGAAGCAGAACATTCAGAAAGTAAACCCGATTTTATCCACAAATTAGCAATTGCTCAAAAAGAAATTAATGAAACTATTTACTGGTTAGAGGTACTTCATGCTGTCGAATTTTTATCACATGAGCAGTTTAATAGTTTGAACCGAGACGCTGTAGAACTTATTAAATTATTAACAACAGCACTTAAAACAGCTAAATTAAATCTAAAACTCATTAACCATTAACCATTAACCATTATAAAATATGAATTTTGGAATGCAACTCACACCAGTTGTAAGAGCTTTATTAATTGCAAATATAATAATGTTTATTTTGACGCAATACGTTGCGCCACAGTATGAACCACTTTTGGCGGTATATTATCCCACGTCGGCTAATTTTCATCCGTTCCAAATTTTAACGCACATGTTTATGCACGCCAACCTAAGCCATATATTTTTCAATATGTTTGGTTTAGTAACTTTCGGTCCGATGATAGAATCGGTTTGGGGAGAGCGTAAATTTTTAATTTTTTATTTACTTTGTGGACTGGGTGCCTTAGCACTCCAATTTTTGGCTAATTACATACAAATTGAGCGTGGCGCAATTTCACAAATTGCTGCTGAAAGTATTCCATTGGTCGGTGCGTCGGGGTGTTTGTTTGGTTTGTTAGTTGCTTTTGCATTTATGTATCCTGAAATGAAAGTAAGTTTGATGTTTATTCCTATTTTTGTTGCTGCTAAGTATGTCGTACCGCTCTACGCTGCTGTTGAATTATTTTTAGGTCTCGGCAATATGCAACAAGGTGTTGCGCATTTTGCGCATCTCGGCGGTGCTATTACGGGTGCGTTATTATATTTATTTTGGAAAACAAATTAGTTTTTAGTTGTTCGTTGTTCGTTTTAGAGCACCCTACAACTATCAAATAAAAACTAAAAAAGAATAATTAAATTATGCCAAATCTAATCGCTCTTATCGTTGGAATAGATAATTATCCAACACCCTTACCCGCTTTAGATGGTTGTGTGAATGATGCACAAGCGTTCAATAAATTTTTGAACGATTGGTGCGTAGTTAACAGCTACACATACAACGTTAAAACACTTTTCAATGAACAGTCAACGCGACAAAACGTAACAGATGCCTTTTCTGTTTTCAGTTCTGCCACCGATGCAGATACGTGTGTGTTGTATTATTCTGGTCATGGCTCGCAAATGCCAGCACCGAAAGAATTTTGGGATGAAGTGAATGGTTTGAGTGAGACTTTAGTTTGTATTGATAGTCGAACAGCAGGCAATCGCGATTTAATTGATAAAGAACTCACCTATTTAATTGGTAAGGCAACAACAGGAAAACGAAATCAATTTATAGTTGTCATGGATTGCTGTCACAGTGGTTCAAACACGCGTGACATTGCTACTAAATCGCGCAAAGCTGATGTAAGTACTTACACACCACGTGGCGTTGAAGAATTTATGGGCTACACAGAATACATAAACTATCAACCGCCAGGTGCGCGACACATCCATTTTGCAGCCGCAAAAGATAATGAAACTGCGAAAGAATATCCGATTAATAATGTTGCGCGCGGCGTTTTTACGTATTCACTTATTGAA
>JAYVVO010000318.1:0-4451 GCA_043786955.1 Saprospiraceae bacterium | reverse complement strand
GACGCGACGAGCAATTAGCGCAAAATAATCCTCAGAAAGATAAACGCGATGGAAATGGTGCGATTAAGAAAAATAGAAATGAAAATTCAGATGTTGCCATTAATGAACCACCATCAAGCACTATAAGAAGAGCCGAAAAACAAAATATACCTGTTCAAGCCTATAAAAGATTTCCGAATGCTGCTACAACAACCGCAAAATCAGGAACAATGAGCGAAAGATTTATGGCGAATTATAGCATTCATTTTAACCCTAAAGATCCCAAAAAATACAAAAACTTGTTGGTCAAAGTGGACGGTGAATTTGTTACACTTCAAAAAGATAAGGAAGAATACGTTACGGGTTTCACTTTCAGTGCTTTTAAAGGAAAAAAACAGCATGAGATTGAATTTATTGCAAATGGAAAAAATTGCATCCTTAAAGATGATCTTTTAACCACAGAGTTTACGATTTTAGTTTGCGATTTGAAATAAATTGTTGAATCGCATCGCGTTCAATGAGTGCGACAACGCCTAAATAAATCGCGAACCAACCTGTTTGAATAAAAAAATGTAAAAAACCGTGCGTTGGAAAGTTTTCTTGAAACGTTTCGGAAAACATATAGACGCACCACGCCCAACCCAAAGTGGCAATAATTGTTTTAACAGGATAAGGTATGAAATAATATTTTTGTCCGAGAAAATAACTTGCTGCCGACATCGAAAAATAACAAATGAGCGTCGCCCACGCGCAACCGATGTAACCATACGTTGGAATCCATAAAAAATTCAGCACTAAAGTAATTATGGCGCCACCAATACTCACGTAGGCACCGAGCAAAGTTTTATCCGTCAGTTTAAACCAAACCGAAAGATTATAGTACGCACCTAAAAAAACATTCGCCATCAATAAAATAGGCACAACTTCCAATCCAGAATGATACGATTTGCCGATAAAATATTTTATGATGTCGAGATAGAGCAGCACTCCGACAAAAATGGTTGAACACACCAACATAAAGTAGCGCATCACGCGTGCATACGTTTTTGGTGCATCTTCTTTTTTAGATTGCGCGAAAAAAAATGGTTCGGCTGCAAATCTGAATGCTTGAATAAATAGCGTGATGATGATAGACAGTTTATAATTAGCGGCGTAAATACCAATTTGTGATTCGGCATATTTTTGATCAATGATAAGCTCTTTCAATAAAATGCGGTCGAGCGTTTCGTTTATCATTCCTGCAAAACCCATAAACATGATGGGATAAGCATAGCGCAACATTCGTTTAAATAATTCCGCATCAAATGTGCCTTGAAGTATTGCGCGCCATTCTGGTAACATCAACGGAATGAGCACCGCGCTACCCGCTAAATTTGCAATAAACATCCAGATTATTGACGGTGCACCTTCGTTCATAGAAGCAGAAAGTGAGCGACTCGATAAAAAAGGAATCACCAAATAGAAAAGTAAATTCAAACCCAGATTAACGGCAATGCTAATTAAATTGAGTGAAGCAAATCGCCACGCTTTATTTTGCTGGCGCAAACGCGCAAACGGAATTTTAGCAACAGTATCTGTAAAAAGTATTAAAGCAAAAAGAATAAAATACGAGTTGCGTCCGTCATTTTTAGAAATATGTGCTAATTGCGGTGCAAAAAATATGATGAACGCACTCATTAAAAATGCCGTCGTAATGACGGCAATCGCCGCAGTGCTGTATACTTTATCTTTATCGTCTTCTGAATTTACAAATCGAAAATACGCCGATTCCATGCCGTACATATACACCACGCCTAAAAACGCCGCGAAAGCATAAAACCAATTCGATACACCGTATTCACCTGAATCGGTGAATACGCGCGTGTAAAGCGGCACTAATAAAAAATATAAAAATCGCCCGATGATGCTGCTTAAACCATACACCGCCGTTTGCTTAACTAATCGTGGAGCTTTCAAAAAAGTATTCGTTTTGAAAAAGAAAGGCGAAAATTAAACAGTTCTCACCGATTTTTCATTACAAATAGATAAAGGAACAAAGTTTCGTTAAGAAATCATCTGATTTGTGTTTAAAAAAGAAATTTGATGATAAGTTGACAGAGGTTTTATCTCAATATCACCCAACTGCAAAACCTGAATACTGTCATTTACTGGGCTTATAGCTAATTGCCGCTCACAATTTTGGGTTTGTAGGCACATTAGGCTTTTCGAATGAATTGGCACCGCGTACATTCATTTTGCGTTTATACACTTTATCGACACAAGTGATATATAGATAATCGAAATTAGGCCCGCCGAAACACAAATTCGAAACCTGCCCTTTTGTTTTAGGTATAGGTATTATTGCGTTTACACGTCCAAGTTGATCTAATACTTGGATACCTGAAAGTGTAGCCACATAAATGCGTCCTTCTCTATCGCATTTTAACCCATCTGACCACGCATTTTCGTCTGAATCGCGCACATGTAACCAACCAAAGCGTTGTTTGTTTATTAACTTACCATCTTTCTGTACCGAGAAAACCCAAAGCCAATGAGAAGTTGATTCGGTAACGTACAATTGCATCTGATCGGGCGATAAACACAATCCGTTTGCGAATTTAATACCCTCATCGACAACAATTTTTTCGCCATTGGGCGTGATCAAGTATATTTTGCTGGGTTTTTCACGTCCATCGGGTTGTGTCAAATAAACATTGCCGTTATAAGCTGCGATAATATCGTTGCCTACTAAGCTGTCCGCTACAATTGTAGGTTTGAGTAGTTTGTTGTAGGCAATAACTTGCTGAATGGGATATCCGCCCCAACCGCTGGTAATTGTAAGCATGGTACCATCGGTCTTAAATGTTGTACCGCTTGCTCTTTTCGAATCGATAGGCAACATATTTACTTGTCCATTCGAACCTACCTTGTATGTTTTTGCATTCGGTATATCCTGAAAAAACACTTCACCTGAAGCATTGGCAATTATGCCTTCTGTAAAATTATAACCTTCGCCCACCAACTCCCACTCAGAATTATTAATGAGAATATTTGTCAAGAATTGATTTTTAGAAATGCCCTTATTCACTGGCTGCGGATAATTTTTCCATAGCCATCGCAAAGCTTCTGGGAAAATGGCGGTACCGTGTTTTCCGTTATGGCTGCCTTGCCCCCATTCATAGTTTACGTCATAACCTGCAAATTCTAAAGCACGTTCCATTGTTTCGTTTGCTTTCCACCAGTCTCCAGCGTAAATATTCAAATCGTTTGAACCATCCTGCAAAAAAACGCGGATCGGTTTGGGTTCTGTTTTTCTAATCAGTGTTGGGTATCGGTCGGCTCCACGCAACCCGATGTATGTTCCGATAGCACTGAATACGCGCGAAAAAGCATCCGGGCGTTCCCACGCTGCAGTGAAAGCACAGACTGCACCGCTGCTCGATCCTCCAATAGCTCTGTCGTTAGCCGATTTTGACAGTATAATTTGTCTGCCATCTGCGGTTTTTTGTTTCTCTATAAAGGGTAATAGTTCATCTAAAATAAATTTTGCGTAGTTATCACCTAAACCATCGTACTCAAAACTCCTGTTATACCGTATCTGGGCAGAATCGCCTTCGAGGGGCTTTAGCTGCCCAGGTGTTACAAAAATGCCTATAGTTATGGGCATCTCTTTTCGAAATATTAAATTGTCGAGCACAATCGGTGCTTTCCACTGAATGCCATCCTGATTGACATACACACAGGCAGGTTTATCTGCTAAGTACTGACGCGGTATATAAACAAATACTTCCCGAAAGGTGCCTGGAAATATTTTTGAATTTTGGAATATTAGGTTCAATATTTCTCCTTTAGGGACGGTGGAGCGTTCTACCGATGCAGAATCTTCTGGGTAGGTTTCTGTTTGCGCAAATGCTGAAATGCTGAATGTATATAGTAGTAGAAAGAGTATTCGATTCATGCGCTGGAATTTTTTTCAAAAATACTTCGAAATTGTATAGCAGCGAAATAATTTTATGGAATAATCAAAATCTTTCAAACCGCTATCAATTAATAAATACTGACCATGTACGTCTTCAGAGACAAGATAAGTTTTTGGGTCTTTATTATCATTGGGCAATGATCAGAACAAACCACATCGCCCAATAATAATCCTTTGCGAAAGGCTTGCGCAGGAACAGAACTGGGTCTGAGGATTGCACTTTTATAAGGGTGTTTGTGTCAAGAATAAAAATATAGGATTCCATATTTTTATTCTTCGTTGAGAAGTTTTTCTAGAATCTCGTCAGTTAATCCTTTTTCAGTGGCTTTTTGACCAATATCACTCATGGTTTTGAGCAAATTGACTTTCGATTTAAGGCGTTTTTTTTCAATTGGGTTACTGCTTTTCAAAAAATTTGTGATGAGCGAGAATAGAACATTCTTATCGGAAGGCGAAAGTATTTCGAACTTTTTAGCTGCATAAACAGGTACTTCTAAAATGATTTGTTCCATAA
>JAYVVO010000317.1:0-4462 GCA_043786955.1 Saprospiraceae bacterium | reverse complement strand
AATTTGTACAAAATTGGCTTCACTAAACAATCTGTTGAGTCGCGTATTATAAATGCGAGTGATCAACCCACATACTTAATGGCAGATGTTAAAATTATTACAACGTACAAATGTTACAATCTCGACGTTTCAAAATTAGAACTACTGCTTCATAATTTTTTTGGTAACGCTTGCTTAAACGTTAATGTTTTTGATAAGCAAGGTAATATTTTTTCGCCCCGTGAATGGTTTATTGCGCCCATTAAAATTATTGAAGAAGCTATTGAACTAATTATTAAAAGAACAATCGTCAATTACAGCTACGATTTTGGGAGCGAGAGAATTGTGTTAAAATAGATTTTTGAAAACTTCTTGAATATAAGCCTATTTTAAAATAACGTTTTGGCTCTAATATGGTGTTCGTTAAAAAGTATATGGTTTTCTTCAAGTCTTTTAATATCTTCTTCTGACCATGCCGATAAAGTTTTACTAACTTCCAAAAAATGACCCACAGTTTTAGGCGTATATTCTGTTTTAGCAATTGCCTTATCAATTACTTTAGAGGTTGCTTTTTTTCTGGAGGACTTTACCTTAACGGCAAATCGTTTTAAAATTTCCATCAATATTAATTCGTCATGGTCTTCAAATACAATAGTATACGATTTATACAATTAATTTTTTACAAAAAAAATACTTTTTTCTTTTTTTAATGGCATATTTTTTTGATAAAACTGCATTTCAGGTAACGACGAAACAATATTTCCAATTTTTTAAAAATACTTTGCCCACTCGCCAAATTTATTGTACATTTGCGCACTTTTTTAAAAAAAACTTAAAAAAGGAGCTTATAAACGCGAGCTTTGTGTGCGTTATTAATTAATTTAAAAGCAAGCAATAACATCCTTCAATGTTTTTGCTGAAGTTTATGTATGAATATAGAAGAAGTTTTAAACAGCGGTGCGCCGCCCGTCCTTACCCAACCTTCCACTGAAGTTAAACACGTTGTAGAACACGTTGCTGTTGAAACAGCACCAGTTGTTGCGCACCCAGTTGAAACTTTAGAAACTGCACACGCAACTGCACCTGCTCTTACACCTGCTCATGTAGTTGAAGCGACACACGTTGCTGCGCCTGTGGTTGCAGAAGAGGAAGAAGTTGGCGATGTTGATTTAACAGACATCATTGAGCCAAAGTATAGTTCTGCTTTCGACGATTACGATTGGGATCAGGGTAAACGCGGACAGAAATTGTATGAAAAAGAAGTTTCTGCCAAACAACTCGAACTTTATAACGAAACCATGAAGCCTTTGAGCGTCGGTGAAGTGATTAAAGGTCGTGTTTCTGCTATTTCTGGTAACGATGTGTTGCTCGACTTGAACTCCAAATCAGATGGTTTATTGTCGTTGAGTGATTTCAGAGATATTCCAGATATGAAAGTCGGCGATTACGTTGATATTTATGTTGAAAGTCAAGAAGACGCAAAAGGACAATTATTATTAAGTCGCCGTAAAGCTAAATTATTGCGTTCGTGGGAAGCGTTGGTGGATTCGTTCCAAAACGGTACTATCATTCGCGGTACAATTATTAGCAAAACGAAAGGCGGTTTAATTGTAGATACAGGCGGATTAGAAACATTTTTACCAGGTTCGCAAATTGATATTAAACCAGTTACCGATTACGATCAGTACGTGGGTAAAATCATGGAGTTCAAAGTTGTTAAAATTAACGAGACGATTAAGAATGCTGTTGTTTCGCACAAAGCGCTGATTGAAAGCGATTTGGCGGGTCAACGCGAAGCCATCTTAAAAGGTTTAGAGAAAGGACAAGTGCTCGAAGGTTCGGTTAAAAACATTACCGATTTCGGCGCGTTCTTAGATTTAGGTGGTGTTGACGGTTTACTGTACATCACGGATATTTCGTGGGGACGTATTACGCACCCGAGCGAAATGTTGCACCTCAATCAAAAACTCAACGTTGTTGTTCTCGATTTCGACGAAAACAAACGCCGCATAAGTCTTGGTTTGAAACAATTGCAAGCACACCCTTGGGAAGTTTTACCGGCAGATGTCGTTGAAGGTTCTATCGTGAAAGGAAAAATTGTTAATCTCGAAGATTACGGCGCATTCTTAGAAATTAATCCTGGTGTTGAAGGTTTGATTCACGTTTCAGAAGTGAATTGGAGCAATACACCGATAGTGGCTAAAGAATTTTTCAAACTCAATCAAGAGTTGGAAGCGCGCGTAATGACGATTGATCGTGCAGAGCGCAAAATGTCACTCTCGATTAAACATTTAACGGGTGATCCTTGGAATTTAGTTGGCGAAAAATATGCCGTTGGTACAAAACACACTGGCGAAGTGAAAAACATCACACAATTTGGTGTGTTCGTTGAACTCGAAGCAGGTGTCGGTGGAATGATTCACATCAGTGATTTGAGTTGGACGAAACGCTACGTGCACCCAGCTGAATTTACAAAAGTAGGCAGCCCGATTGAAGTCGTCATTCTTGAAATTGATGCTGAAAACCATAAATTGTCTTTAGGTCATAAACAACTCGAAGATAATCCTTGGGATAATTTTGAAAGTGTATTCTCTATCGGCAGCGAACACGACGGTACAATTTTGCGCAAAGATGAGCGCGGTGCTATCGTTCAGTTACCGTATGGTTTAGAAGCTTTCTCACCCATCAAGCATCTGAAAAAAGAAGATGGCTCGAATGCAGAAGTCGGTGAAACGCTTTCTTTCCGCGTGATAGAATTTAATCGCGAAGAAAAACGCATTATTGTTTCGCACGCAAAAATTGGCGAAGAAATAATTAAAGCAGCTGAAGATGCACAGAAGGAAGCGAAAGCAGCCGAAGTGAAAGAAGCGAAAGCAGCAGTTGCAGCCGTGCAGAATAAAGTAGAAAAATCAACACTCGGTGATTTTGAAGCCTTAGCACAATTGCGCGAAGATTTAGACAACAAGTAATTTTTTATAGCGAAAGTAAAAAGCCGCCTTGACGAAAGTTGAGGCGGCTTTTTTGTATCTCAGCAATCAGTTTGGATTTGATAAAGTGCGGAGAATAGGGTTTATATTTACTTGCTCTGAGGATGCTGCACGCAAGATTTAATTCAAAAAAATATTCTTTAAAGAATCGGCTGGTGGAAGAAGTACGAATTATGAATTAATTTTAGTTTGAGCTATTCGTTTTTAATCTAATTCACGTCGTTTATTTTTGTCTTCCAATAATTTTTTAGCGGATAGTTCGCTCACAATTTTCTTTCCTGTTTTTTCTTCAATGGCTTTGCGTGTATTGCCTGCAATTGTGCCGCCTTGTTTTGCAATTTTTTTATTGTCTTCAAAAGTCTTTGGATTTTTCTCCTTACTAATTTCTGTAGTCGTCGCTTCTGCCAACATATTTAGCACCAATTCCAAGTTAGTCATGTTGTCTCGCAGATTTTCTTTTTTGAGATCTTTATGGTTTTTATATTGCTTCACCGTCAATCCACTCCACGCTTTTGTAATTTCATCGGTCAGTATCGCAAATTCTTGACCTTTCTGTACGCCACGCGTTTCCCATTCATCCGTAAGTTCTTTTCGGACTTCAATACTTTTTAAACGTTGGTTAATCCATTCTTTACCGTAACCTTTTTTCAAATAAGTTTCCATCAAACGGTCAATTCCAATTTCTGGATCTTCCAATTCGTCAATTCTTTCACGCGCGACTTTTGCAATCCAAAGTTTAAACAGTTCGGCTCTAGGTGAAGGAATTGATTGAATTAAACGAAATAGTTGTTCGGTATCAGCTACGTCTGTCAATCGCATTTTACCATCTTCTGCTAACATTTTCAAACTGTGACAATTCGTCACGGTTTCATTTCCTTCTTCTTTCAACCTTTGTTTTAGTTTGCGCCAATAGGCTGAAGCATCAACGCTATCGGTTAAAACACCAACGACATCAACAATAGAGAAATACCATTTCTCGGCTTCTTCGTCCCAAACAGAACGTACTTTTTTGTCTTCAAATAGTTTAATAGCGGTGTCTTTGCTCATAATGCTTTACTTAAATTTCCATAAAAATAATGGCAGAGCAAAAATAAAAAAAGAAAGGCAAGTTTTATAACTTTTTGTTTTTTAATTTTTGTTTAAATAAAGCAACTCGAGGCTTAACGAATTGCGTATTTTATTTTAATTGCAAGCCGCCATAATTTAGTTTAGCTTTGAGCATGCTTTTAGCTTTTTCATTCGCCATATAACCAACAATTGTTTCGTGCGAACCATGTACGTCGTGTATTTTTTTTACAAAACCTTTAGGCATATTCAAGTCGGCATAATTAGAAGCGATGTCGCCTTGAAAACTTACATTCTCATCCATGTCGAATTTGAAATTCGTGTAGTTACCCGTAATGTACAGCGCGTTAAATCCCGATTCTAATTTAGAAACGATTACTTCGCCGTAATTGGCATTAAAATTTCCTTCTGAAGCAATACTTTTAATTTTA
>JAYVVO010000316.1:0-12204 GCA_043786955.1 Saprospiraceae bacterium | reverse complement strand
CTTTTAAAGCAGCAAATTTTCCTGAAGTGATATACAAGCTATGATCTCTGAAACTCATCCAGACAGATGGATATTTGCGAAAAATTAAATTACCTTCTGTCAAAGTTTCACCTTGCCAATTATTATTATTGAGTAGATTGAATTGATTAAAACTCTGCAAAGCGCATTCGCTCGAGCTAGCCTTGCTTTGCAATAAAGCAACCGCTAAAATAAAACTCGATGATACGCCGCATTTTTTTCTTTCGTTCACTACAACCGAAGCATAGCGTTTTAAATACGCAATTTGAGTTTCAGTGCTGACATTAACTAAAGCGTTGGGGCTTGTAGGCAGCGAAAAAAAATTATCTGCTAAGTTCAAAGTCGTTTCAACACTTTTATCCTCAGGCATTTTTTCAGTTACACTCACCGCTTTCGGATGAATTTTTTGTGCTTCCCCGAAATGAAAAGAAAAACTAAAATCGCGTTTTAAAATACCTAAAACAATCAGAAGCAACAACGAAAGTTTAAACCAATGCTGATAGCAATACATCCAAACTTGTTGCACTTTTTTATTCATGATATAAAACTTTTTTTTGTTTTTGAGTGTGTTACTGTGGTGCAAATATAAAACTAATTGTTTTATATTTGCAAATGTTTTTACAAAAAAAAGTTTATTAATTTTTAGTTGGAAGAAATTAAAGATTTCGATTAGAGTTGTTTTACACTTTTATGGCTTTCCAATCACCTTTATTGAAATAATACCACGCAAGGAGCGCAATAAACGTTTCGGCAACTGGAATGGCTATCAAAACGCCTGTTTCGTTGAGTTGCATAGTTTTGGAAAGAAAATAAGCCAACGGCACTTGGAACAACCAAAAACCTACCAAACTAATATATGTTGGCGTTTTCGTATCGCCAGCACCGTTCAGCGATTGCATCATCACCATGCCGATACCGTAAAAAATAAAACCCGATCCTGTAATTTGTAAAGCACGCACGCCATGTGATACGATTGCAAGATCAGAAGTGAAAAAAGATATAATTGGATGCGCAAAAAATAGGAATAAAATGCTTACGCCCGCCATGAAAACAGTGTTGTATTGCAAAATGAGCATTACACTTTTTTCTGCGCGATCAAATTTTTTCGCGCCTAAATTCTGACCCACTAATGTTGCTGCAGCATTGCACAAACCCCAAGCAGGTAAAATAAAAAAAACAAAATTGCGAATAGCGATTTGATAACCCGCCGACGCCGTTGTTCCGCCTGTATCAGCAATCAAGCGCGTTAAAATTATCCAGCTTCCACTCGCTATCAGAAATTGAAACGTTGCCGGTGATGCTATATTTATAATAGATTTTACGATGTCGGTATCGAAATTAAAGTAACTGCGATGAAAGTGTAAAATATTACCTTTCTTAACTAAATTAAAAATTTGATAGACTACACCCGAACTTCTGCCGATCACGGTTGCGATGGCGGCACCTTTCAGTCCAAAAAAATGAATAAACAGTGGGCACAAAATAATATTGATAATACTGGCAATCCATAAACTTTTCATCGCCATAACGGCATCGCCTGCACCGCGAAAAATACCATTGATTAAAAACAAAAGAATGATGGCAAAACTTCCACCCATCATAATGCGCGTAAAAGTTTTTCCTTCAGTCACAACATCGGCTTGCGCGCCCATGAGACGAAGAATATCGCCCGCAAAAATGAAACCGAGTAAACTGATAACGACAATTAATAGCAGCGCTACTAAAATAGATTGCGCACCGGATTTAGCAGCAGCATCCGGATTTTTTTCACCGATTCGACGCGACACTATTGCCGTTGCTGCCGTACTTAAACCAATTGCTACCGAATAAATTAATGTGATGACTGACTCCGTTAAACCTACCGTTGCAATCGCGTTCTGACCTAATTTGCTCACAAAAAAAATATCAACGAGTGCAAACACACTTTCGAGGCTCAATTCTAAAATCATCGGAATAGCCAAATAAATTACCGCTTTCGGAATACTACCTTCCGTGAAATCGCGTGCTTCACCATCCAGCGATTCTTTAAGCGTAGCTATAATTTTAGAAAAAAGTGAGGTAATAGTCATTAACGTTGGACGGTTCGCTTTTTAAGTCTATCGAAAAAATGCCGCAAAATTAATGAGAACGATACAAAGCGAATGAAATTTGAGATTAAATCAGAAAATAAAAAAGTAAATCCATCTGAAATCAAATTTAAATTTAATAAAAATATTTTTAAAAATCTTTATTCAAATGCAAACCACTCGCCACTAAATCAGTGTGTAACCAACAAACGTTTAGTGTCCGTAAATCTGCCGACTTGTACACACATTTTGTACCAAGTAAAAATAATATTAAGACCGAGTTCACATTTGTTAGTATATTTGTAATGCTAAACAAGAGTAAATGGTGCAAATTTTATTAATCGAAGACGAACAAAGAATTGCCGAACTTATTAAACGCGGTTTGGAGGAACAAGGCTTTCGAGTTACCATTGCATTCGATGGATTAACGGGAAAGAAATTAGCGCTTGCGAACATTTATGACCTTCTCATTATAGATATTATTCTACCAAACATAAATGGCTTAGATCTCTGTAAGGAAATACGTTTGCAAAAACCAAATATTCCTATAATAATGCTAACGGCATTGGGTACTACAGATGATAAAGTGGAAGGTTTTGATGCTGGTGCTGACGATTATCTTGTAAAGCCGTTTGAGTTGCGCGAACTAAATGTACGTATTCGAGCATTATTGAAACGGAGTAACAATAATCCTAATTTGCAAGGCTTTATTTTAAAATATGCTGATCTCGAAGTGAACGTTCACACCAAAATTGTAAAACGAAACGATAAAGAAATTTCTTTAACACCCAAAGAACTCAAACTGTTGGAGTATATGATGCAGAACCCAGAGCGTGTTTTAAACCGCATTGAAATCGCAGAAATGGTTTGGGAAACAACCTTTGATACTGGCACTAATTTTATTGATGTTTATATTAATTATCTTCGAAAAAAAATAGATAAAGATTTTGATGTAAAACTCATTCATACCAAACCAGGTCTTGGTTTTATTTTTAAACATGATTAACGATGCAAATTAAAACAAGACTCACGCTGTTGTTTACTTCGTTAATTGCTGCTTTGTTATTGGCATTTGCCATGATAGTATTTTTCACCTCATCTGAAACCAGAAAAGATGAATATTTTAAAAGACTAAAACAACAAGGCGCTACAAAAGCGAATTTGTTTTTTGATGCTAAAGTTGCTCCTGACGTTTTACAATTAATTTATAAAAAAGCACCTAACGCTCTATTTCAGGAAGAAGTTGCTATTTATGATACTACATTTAATTTGCTTTATCACGACGCAGTGGAAATTGACAAAGTGAAAGAAACAAAAGACATGATTGAGAGCATCATACTACTAAAACAAATAGATTTTTATATTGAGGATATGCAAGTAGTTGGTTTTTTGTACGAGCATAACGGTAATAAGTATGTCATTACTTCTGCTGCCATAGACGGTTATGGAATTGCAAAATTAACCAACCTCCGCAATACACTCATCATTTCTTTCCTTTTATCCGTTGTAGTCATTTTTTTTGTTGGTAGGTTTTTGGCGAGGAAGTCGTTACAACCTGTTTCATCAATGGTGGAAAAGGTAAAAAAAATTACCGCTACTAATTTTGATTTACGAGTTGATGAAGGTAACCGTAAAGATGAAATTGGTGCGTTAGCGATTACCTTCAATGAAATGCTGAACAGACTTGAAAATTCTTTTGACGCACAGAAACATTTTGTATCGAATATTTCGCACGAGTTAAGGACTCCGCTCACAGCAATGCTGGCAGAAATGCAACTTACTTTACAAAAAGAAAGAAATAATTTAGAATATAAACAATCGCTCGAACACATAATTTCTGATACACAAAAACTGATACGCCTCTCTAATAGTTTATTGGATTTAGCTAAAGCCAGTTACGACCAAACCGAAATTACATTTAAGGCTATCCGTGTAGATGAAATTTTATTAGATGCAAGAAACGACGTACTGCATAACCAGTCTAACCATAAAGTAAATATTATTTTTGAAAAAGAAATAGATAATGATAACTTTATTTCGGTTAATGGCAACGAATATTTATTAAAAGTTGCTTTTATCAATTTGATAGAAAATGGTTGCAAATTTTCAAAAAATAATCAAAGCATCGCATCAATTTCTTATGATGCTAGAAACATTATTCTTACTTTTCTGGATAATGGTATTGGTATCGGAGAAGAAGAAATGCAATATATTTTCACCCCATTTTACAGAGGCGCGAATAAAAAATTCATAAATGGAAACGGTATTGGTCTCTTCTTAACCCAAAAAATTATTTCGCTGCACAACGGGACTATCTCTGTTTATTCCAAACTAAATGAAGGAACAACTTTTACTGTAAGGCTTCCGCATTTTTGATTTCCATTTTCTAATAATTTTCTAATATTATTCTAATGTATCTCTAACAGTTATTGTTGGTGAGCTAAACTACTTTTGCGGTGCAATTAACAAAGATTACATCATGACAATTAAAAAACTTCAAAACTGATACCCCTATTATGGAAAAAGTCAGTAGTCGTTGAACGGTAGAACACGCGTAATACAAGTGAGTTGGGAAGTTTCAGGAAATTTAACTGATATTTAAAATGTGTAGAATGAAAAATTTAAGTCAATGGGTCAATGCCTTCATTATTTTGTGTATTTCAGTTTTATTAACGGATACAATCTCGTCGTGGTTAAAACACTCATCTGATAACAACACCAATTTTGTTTTCATATTTATTTTCAGTTTAGCTACATTATTTACGCTTGTATTCTGGAATATCTATAATAAAAAAAAACTAAACCGCAATAAAAAATAAAATTATGGTTGAGGTAAAAACAGAGAGCTTCAAAAATAAAGTAACTTTTTCTCAAACTTTAAACGGCATAGACGATGTCGCTGCCACTAAATTAAAAATTGCAAGTCGAAGCGATAAAAATTCTTGTTTTGCTATGTTCGATAGCAGCAATGAAGGTTTATCCGACGCACAAGTTGAAGTTAAGCTAAAAATTTTTGGTTTCAATGAAGTGAATCATGAAAAGGCTCCATTATGGTACATGCAACTGATAAGGGCATTTTTCAATCCGTTTATCGGTATTTTAATCATCATTGCAGTTATATCCCTCATCGTTGATGTTGGTATGGCTATACCGGGTGAAGCAGAATATAAAACAGTTATCATGGTGGCAATTATGGTTATTACAAGTTCTCTGCTTCGCTTTTTTCAAGAATATCGTAGTAACAATGCCGCAGAACAATTGAAAAGCATGGTCAAAACTACTGCCACTGTTTTGCGCAAATTAATCGGTAAGAAAGAAGTGGATATAAAAGAGTTAGTACCAGGTGATATTGTCTTTCTTTCCGCTGGAGATATGATACCAGCAGATTGCCGCATTCTTCAATCGAAAGATCTATTTGTAAGCCAAGCGATGCTAACTGGAGAATCTTTTCATGTTGAAAAGAGGAACTTGATTATACGCGATGCCGATACTAAATCACCTTTTGAATTAGATAATATTTGTTTTTTGGGTACGAATGTTGTCAGCGGTTCTGCCTCTGCCATTATTGTTTCAACCGGAAATCAAACTTATTTTGGCTCTCTTAGCAAATCTATTGTAGGAGTAAGTGCTCAGACCAGTTTCGATAAAGGTGTTAATAAAGTGAGCTATTTACTCATAAAATTTATGTTGGTAATGGTGCCCTTAGTTTTTTTGATTAATGGTTTTTCAAAGCATAATTGGTGGGAAGCTTTATTATTTGCAATTGCTGTTGCTGTTGGTTTAACACCAGAAATGCTACCTATGATAGTAACAGCAAACCTTGCAAAAGGTGCAATGAATATGAGTAAAGAGAAAGTAATTGTAAAGCGTTTGAGTGCCATTCAAAATATTGGAGCAATGGATATACTATGCACCGATAAAACAGGTACACTTACAATGGATAAAATTGTACTCGAAAGACATCTCAATATTTTTGGTGATGATGATGAAGAAGTGTTGAAATGGGCTTACCTAAATAGTTACCATCAAACAGGCTTAAAAAATTTGCTGGATGTTGCCGTACTTGATCATATTGAATTACATGACTACTTAAAAGTAGAAGAATATTTTTTAAAGATAGATGAAATACCTTTCGACTTTCAGCGCAGACGTATGAGTGTTATTTTAAAGCAGCGTAATGGAAAACATTTATTGATTTGCAAAGGAGCAGTAGAAGAAATGTTGGATTTATGTAGTCATGCTTTCGACCCTGGTGAAGACCACGAATTACACATTGAAACAGATACTATAATATCAATGGATCGTAGTGTTAGAAACAAAATTTTAAACACAGCTAAAAAATTAAATGAAGAAGGTTTAAGGGTTTTGCTAGTTGCTATTAAAGAATTTGACGACAGAGCATTGACCTATTCGGTAGAAGATGAAAACGATATGGTACTAACTGGTTTTATTGGTTTCTTAGACCCAGCTAAACCGTCTGCCAAAACTTCTATTGAAGCATTACAAAAATTAGGTATTAGCGTTAAAGTTTTAACTGGCGATAATGAAATTGTTACAAAAAAAATATGCAGAGATGTAGGTATTTATTTCGATAAAATTTTATTGGGAGCTGATATAGAAAAAATGAGTGATGAAGAATTACAATTACAAATTGATGACGTATCTATATTAGCAAAACTAAGCCCAATTCAAAAATCGAGAGTTGTAAAAATATTGCAAGCTAAAGGACACACTGTTGGTTTTATGGGTGACGGTATTAATGACGCAGCAGCACTTCGAGATGCAGATGTCGGCATTAGTGTAGATACCGCTGTAGATATAGCGCGAGAAAGTGCCGATATTATTTTATTAGAGAAAGATTTAATGGTTTTGCGCAAAGGCGTTATTTACGGACGTAGAACTTTTGGTAACATCATTAAATATATTAAAATGACGGCAAGTAGCAACTTCGGTAATATGTTCAGTATGTTAGGAGCAAGTGCCTTTCTGCCTTTCCTTCCAATGTTGCCAGTTCAAATATTAGTTCAGAATTTGTTATACGATATTTCTCAAACATCTATTCCTTGGGATAATATGGACGAAGATTTTTTAGAAAAACCCAAAAAATGGGACGCTGGTGGCATCTCAAAATTTATGCTTTACATAGGCCCTATCAGTTCTATTTTTGATTATTCTACTTTCTTTGTAATGTTCTATTTTTTTAAAGCAAATAGTGTAGCTTCCGAATCTTTATTTCAAAGCGGTTGGTTTATCGAAGGTTTATTGTCGCAAACCTTGATCGTACACATGATACGAACACGAAAGATTCCTTTTATACAGAGCTGGGCTGCAGCACCGGTAGTCGCATTAACTTCCGTAATTATGTTGATTGGAATAGCGATTCCTTTCAGCCCTTTTGCAAGTTCATTAAAATTACAGCCCTTGCCATTCATCTATTTCCCATGGCTGATAGGTATTCTTATCAGTTATTGTTTGCTTACGCAGATGATAAAAAATTGGTACATCAAAAAATTTCATCAATGGTTGTAGGTGAAAAATTTGATAGAAAAATTATGTGTTTCAAAAAAAGATTCTTTAGTCTAACAAAATTAAATTTAAAAATTTAATCAACAAAAACTTTTCAAAAGTCTATTAAAAATTATTAAACACCTTTCTGAAATTAATTCTCAAGAAGATGTATTTGCAAAAAAATGATTTTATGAAAAAACTTATTTCCATCATCGTTTTGATTATATCGTCAGGAAGCCCGTTTTGTTTTTGTCAAGCGGTTGACTCTACAAATTTAAAGACAGAAAATTGGATAATTCATGCTCAATCAACTTCAATCGGGCAATTAAAGCCATCTTTTACAGCGAAATATAGCGGAGACAATAGTATTCAAACCGAATCTGAACGACAAGGTTCACAAACGTTTACGCTTTATTTAGGTACGCATCTCTGGAAAAATGCGGCGTTTATTTTTAATGGCGAAGTTGCAGGCGGTAGCGGATTAAGTAAAACCTTAGGCTTAGCTGCGGCAAGCAATGGTGAAACATACCGCATTGGCGACCCAAGTTTAACTTTCTCACCTGTGCGCTTGTTTGTTCAACAAATTTTTTCACTGAGTGAAAATAGAAATTACGACAACGGTAATTTGAACGCGTTAAAAGGCTACAAACCTGAAAAGTATTTACAACTCACGGTTGGTAAAGTTTCTTTGCTTGATTTTTTTGATGCGAATCCTTATAGCCATGATCCTAGGACACAATTTAGTGCTTGGGCATTATTTGGTAACGGTGCTTGGGATTATCCCGCCGATACGCGCGGTTATACATCGAGTATAATTCTTGAATACATTAACCCAAACACCGAATTGCGTGGCGCTATTTCGCTTTTACCACTTTCGGCGAACATGGCAGAAATGAATTGGCGTTTTTGGGAAGCTCAAGGTTTAACCTTAGAACTTACAAAACATTTAACGATTAATAATAAACCGTGGAATTTGCGGGCACTTGTGTATAATAACACGGCGAATATGGGTAATTACAACCAAGCTACGCGAGCAGGAACAACATTTTTTCCGCCCAATATTATTTCAACACGTGCTATCGGTAGAACCAAATTTGGTTTTGGTATTTCATCTGATTGGCAAGTTCAAGATAACGTTGGCTTGTTTGTGCGCACCGGTTGGAGCGATGGTAACAACGAAACATGGGCGTTTACAGAAATTGATCGCTCGCTGAGTTTTGGAACTGTTATAAAAGTAACTGCATGGAAGCGACCTAATGATGAATCAGGATTAGCTTTTGCTATATCTGGGCTTAGTGAACCGCATAAAAACTATTTACACGCAGGTGGTTACGGCTTTATTATTGGAGATGGCGATTTAAATTATGCAAATGAAATTGTTGGTGAATTGTACTATGGTATGTCTTTTTTTAAAAATATTGTAAAACTTACGGGTTTCTATCAATTATATATGAACCCCGCTTACAATGCCGATAGAGGACCCGTTAATATTTTTTCACTTCGTTTACATATTGAAAAGTAATTTATAACGTGAACTCAGACTTAATTTTATTTTTCCCTTAGAATAATCACAGATGGTTTACGATCCATAAAGTGATATTCTCCTAAAGCGGCGAAAGTATTTCCAAATGAATTTTCTGCATTTCTGTGTCTGGTAAGCTCTAAGTACAAACCGTTTTTAAAAATAAACACCACCACAAATGTCCATTAGAAGAAAAGTTATTATTTTTACCACCACAAATGTCCATTACACCTTCAATTTAAATAAATTAAGTACGAGTTCACGTTAATTAATAAATTGACGAAAAGGCGTGCTTCTATTTATTTCATTTTCAATACTTAAGTTATCGGCAATAAATCTTAGGTTCAAATTAGAAGTGCAACTTTTTTGCTAA
Source organism: Saprospiraceae bacterium (assembly GCA_043786955.1). Classification (GTDB taxonomy): domain Bacteria; phylum Bacteroidota; class Bacteroidia; order Chitinophagales; family Saprospiraceae; genus JAAFJT01. The sequence continues at coordinate 2,717 of JAYVVO010000316.1, read as the reverse complement.
AAACACAAAACTGTAGTATTTATAATAAATTGGCAAATATAAATTTTAGCTTTTTTTATTTTACTGTAAGTTTTATAACTTATTCTCTTTCAGTTGCTTCAAAATTTATTGTTTTATTTTTTTCCCAATACTTTTCCAATAATCTGATTTTCAGAAATCAGCCCAAACGTGCGTGAGTCAATGGAAACAGTTTTGTTGTCGCCTTCAACGAAATAATAATTTTGTTTGAAGACGTAGTAATTCGCTTCTTTGTTGTTAATAAAAATTTTGTTGAGAATTTTTCCTGCGAGTACGTGTTCGCTATTTTCGATGAGCGGTTTGTAAAAATCGAAATTATCATTCGTTATTTTTATTGAATCACCCGTTCGAGGAATTCTGTAAAGTGATTTTAAATAAATTTCATCTACAGGTGACATTACGTCTATTATTGGAGGTGGGACTAAAGTATCTTCAGAACAATAAAATTTTCCACCTAACCAAGTTATATAATCTCGAGATTTTCCCGTAATCCGCTTTACAAAATTTTCATTGCCGTGTGAAAAACCAATGATATCGCCACGTTTATACTCACTGAGTTTAATTTTATTCAACCAAACTTTTGAACCTGTTTTAATCGTCGGTTCCATCGAATCAGTCGGCACAGTAAAAACTTCAAAAGCAAAAAATTTGAGCGCAAAACCGAACGCCATCGCGAAAGCAATTAATAACCAAAGATTTTTCATTTCTTAAAATTTGAACGATGTATTAAACCTCGTAGATTTTTAAAACCTACGAGGTTTGAATCAATCCTCAAAAGTAATAACTAAATATCGCTTTCAAAGTAAATGGTGTTCCGGGTGTGAAGTGTAATTCGTTTGTAGAAGTTATTTCGTTCTTCAAGCGCGACTCTGTAGCAAATTCTGCTTCATTCCATTTTACGTTCAATGCGTTTTCAACATTGAAACCGACGCGGTATTTTGGCGTTTTGTAAAATAAATTCAAATCCATGAGTGTATAGCCGATTGCATTTACAGAATTATCTTCAATCGCTGGGCGATCATTTAAGTGGCGATAACGCACTGAACCTTCAATGCCCGATGGAAAATGAAAAGTCAATCCACCCGTTGAACTCAAAGAAGGCGCGAGGGGAATAAAATAATTCTCCGTCAACATGCTGCCGAAAACTTTATCAACCAATCTGCCACGCGTGACATTTACGTCTAAATCTAAAAACAACCAAGGGGTTAAAGTTGAGCGAACACCGACATCAATACCCAATCTGCGCGATGAACCATTATTAACGGTTGTAGCATCGTCGCTATTAAAAACCAATTCGTTTTCCAATTCCATTCCCCACAAAGCCGCAGAAATAATAGTATTTTTGAAAGGATGCAACAGCACACCAATTTCACCACCAAATAAATCTGGTAAACGGTGATTGCCAAAATCTTGAACAACAGCGCGCGCATCATTCGAGTGAAATCCGCGACCAAAATTTAAAAATAATCTATCTTTTTCGTTCAACGAATACGTTAAATTAACTTTTGGTGCAACTTGAAATTGGTAATTCGTGTTCGAGTAATTTTGGTGCATCGAATCAGAAGGAAGTAAATCTTGCACATCATAGTTGAGGTAATTAAAACGCAAACCCACTTCTGCTCTAAACTTTGGTGCTAGTTGGTAAACCTCTTTCACATAAATATTTGTGTTCGATTCTGCCACATGACCTAAACCAGCCTCGTCTAAGAATTGTCTTTTCGCAACATGGTCCAATTGGTTATGAATATCGTCGTACCGATAACCGCCACCAATTGAAAATTTACTATTGCCAGCGTTAATACTATATTCTGAGTTAACACCTGAAACGTAACGGTGATCTTGCTGATTAATTTCGTCGCCGTTGATCGGATCGTTTAAGAAAAAAGTAAAATCAGAATATAAACTGAAATCGTATTTCGAGGCGTATGCTTGTAATTTAAATGATTGATTTTTATCGAAATAATTGTACGTCAAACTTGCATTTTGGCGCGATGTATGCCCACCTTCAGAATTATCGATGCTGCCAAATCTTTCGAGTGTTCCATCATCAATAGAACGTTGCGGAATTTGACCAGACGCATCCCAACTTGAATTAAAATGCGTAAGCAAAAGCGACAGCGACGAATTATCTGTTAATTCGAGTTTAGTTTTAGACATAATGCTAAAACGTTTGAAGTTTTGAGACGCATCGAAATAACTTGGCGCAAAAATATCTTCTACCGCTATGTAGGATGATATTTTATCGTTATTAATCGGTAATTGGTAATTAACCATGACGCGTGAGTGCGAAAATGCGCGTTGTGTTGGTGCAGTGCCAACTTCAAATTGAACGGTATTTTTTTCTAAACGGTCTAAAGTTTTAAATTTTACCGCACCTGCCGTTGCAAAATCGCCAAGTTCAGCGAAGTACGGACCTTTATAGACTTCAATATCTTTTACAGTTTCAGGAATCAAGAAGTGCATATCTAAATATCCTTGTCCGTGACCGTGCGATGGCATATTAATTGGAATACCGTCTAAATAACCTGCGAAATCTGTACCGTGATCGCAATCGAAGCCGCGAATAAAAATTTGTTCTGCTTTTCCACCACCTGCGTGTTGCGCTGTGAATAAACCTGGCACATTTCGTAACATATCTTGCGCAGAGTTCACGGGTCGCAACTGAAAATCAATCTCCTTCAACACACTTGATGTTGCCG
>JAYVVO010000315.1:0-4476 GCA_043786955.1 Saprospiraceae bacterium | reverse complement strand
CAGCAACAAAAGAAGAGTCTTTATTCGTTTTAGCGAATTCATCGCGCAACTTTTCCATTTTTGCAAAAGTCTTCATCGAATCTTCAAGAGAAGGTTTCACATCAATCTGAACGTATTGTAGCGTACGCGTTTCTTCTTCATTCGTGTAACGCGCTTTGTTTTCAGAAATATATTTTTCTAAGTCAGCGTCTGTAACGTTAACGTCTTTATCTTCTACTTTGTCGAAAGGAATGCGCGTGAAAGCAAACGTAGTAGGTGCACTCATTTGCGCTTGCACTGCCTCCGTCAACCAAGTTGGCGTATAAACAGCTTTAGTCGCTAAATTTAAAATTTTAGCTTGAAGGCGTTCACTGATGACTTGATCTTCAATTTCTTTCAAATATTTTTTACCTTCAATCGGAACAGTATTAGCATCAACAGCTTGTTTAATTTTTTCGAGTTGCGCTGGATCTACTTGGCGCGTGTTCTGATCCATAAAAGCAGGATTACTCATAACTATCGGACTCAAATCTTTTCCGAATTGCAAATCGCGCAATTCATCTTTAGAAATTCCCAAACCTAAAGCCGCCGCTTCTTTATTTACCACTGTGCTTTCAACAAACTGATTGAACAAACCATTGCGCACGTTTAAATCGCTAGCACGTTGCTGATACAAAGTTTGCGCGCGGTTTTCAAGCTCGCGATAGTCTAACGTTTGTCCATCAACTTTTCCAATCGTAGATGTGTTCGTCAGTTGTCCCCACGTTCTATTCGAGTCTTGCGTGAAAAGCATACCTATAAAAGCTGCAATAGCCAATGCCATGAGCGTAATAACTAAAACGGATTTGCTCCGTATTTTCTGAATCAGTGCCATTTTAAAATCTGATAAGTATAATGATGTCGTTGGTTATTTTTAAAACTGCGCAAAATAAATCTATTTGGCGTTCATTTCAAAACTTTTATTAAAGCTATCAGCAATTAGCTGTTAGCTTTAAGTTGCTAATCTCGAATTGGGCTAAAAGCTCAAAACTAATAGCTAACAGTTTTTATATTACTAAAAAACTTTTATTTTGTTGCGGACAAAAATATCATTTACCGTTAACTCATTCAATAATTCCGTTAACTCAAGTGCTCGTTGAACAAAAAATTAAAGAAATAAAAATAATAAAGTGTTTTTTTTTATTATTTTTCAAAAATAAATTCTATTTTTATGTTTAAATTCAAAAATATATCATTTGAACGACTTTAAAAACACTAATTGGCACAAACTTTTCAAATAGAGAATTGGAACTATAAATCCGAATTACACATCACTTTATAAAGTAGCATACTATTATGAGAAAATCGAAAAACGAGACGGTTGTATTAAAAAAAGGGAAACGCGACATTGAGCTCGACTACGTTGAGCTGCGCAAAGCTGTTTTGGTGCTCCGCTCAGTCAATCACAAATTGCGCCAGCAAATTATTGATCTTCTCGACGAAAACGAGAAAATGACGGTCACAGATTTGTACATCCGATTGCGCTTGGAGCAGTCGGTGGCATCGCAGCATTTAGCAATTCTTCGCCGAGCAGGCGTGGTAAAAACCGAGCGACAAGGCAAATTTATTTACTACTACGTTAGTAAAGAACGTATTAATCACATTAGCCGATTGGTAGAAGAAATTACTGAAAACGCGTAGAGCGACTAAATGCAACGAAAAGGTAGGAATTGTTACTCAAATAATTTGGGCGACAATTCCTATCATTAGTTAATATACGAAAATTTTTCTAGAAAAATTTTGTTAATACAATATTAATAGCGATATTTGCTTACTAAAACAAACCGCCTTACAACTCTCACAAAAAAACAGCACTATGGGAAAGGTTGAAGCCTTCATTAATAAGGAAAAACTTCAAGTCTCTTCAGACATTTTAAGAGCTTTAGCACATCCTTTACGCCTTCAAATTTTAGAATTTATAGACAAACATAAAACTATAAACGTCAACAAAATTTACGGCACATTAAAATTAGAACAATCAATTACGTCGCAACATCTCAAAATTTTGCGCTCTTCTGGTTTAGTACACACACACCGCGAAGGTAAATTTATTCACTACACTATAGACTATCCGCGCATGGCAACTGCTATACATGCCATAGGTTCATTTTTAGAAGTGAATGAAGTAATAGATGACGGTGAAGAAATTTAGCAGCTTTAAGCCATGAGCTTTGGGCCTTCTCGTAATTGGCTCAAAGCTCAAAGCTGATGGCTAATTTTACTCAATATCGCTGCGCTTTGTTCATCATTGGCGAGCGGTAAAAGTGTATGCCGTAATTCTTCGTTTAATTCATTATTAAGTTTAGCCACTTTTTCCAATATTTGGATGCAATACACCCGCACAACGATGGGTTGTTTTCTATCCATTAAAAAAGTGTAGCTCGTATCAATGAGTTTACTTAACACGTTTTCAGTCACTACCAGTAGAGATGAAAAAGCAAAAACACGCCCCATACTCCGACGTATGGAAGAATGCGGCGTAGAAATAAACGTTTGAAATAAAAAATCGCCGTGTTTTTCAATGAGTGGATATTGCTCGTAAAGCCAACTCGTTACCCAAGCTGCGCGCATGGCTAACTTATCAGTTTTTGCGTCTAATAGATTCAATAATTCTTTCACCCGCGATTCATCATCGCTAATATAAAAAAGGGCTTGCGTAACCATTCGTTTTGAACCGCTGCTGAGTAAAATTTCTTCCAGTTGTGTCATACTAAGTTTCCAAAAAATAAATTGAAGTAAATAAATTTCAATTGATCTAAGCGTCTGAAATTTAACGATTAAAAAATTGTTTGGTGTTGCTGCATAATTGTAATTTTGTTTTAAAATAGTTTGTATGGCATATTCCGATTTCACATTCGTAAAATTAAAACAAAAATTTGATATTCAACAACGCGGTATCAGTTTATTTAAGAAAGAGAAAATAGATTTAATTACACCGTCTGAAGGACTTCAAAAATATATTGATAAGGGGCGCGCCATGCCGCTTCAATCCGAAAAAGCAAAATCAGAAGCGCTTATTTTTCCTATCATTCGCGAATTAAAAGACCTAAACGAAAACATCAGTATTTTTTCAGGTTACCCATTTAATATAGATTCTAATTCTGAATTAAATGGTGCACCCGATTTTATGATTTCTGCACAGCCAGAAATTGTTGAGCCACAATCTCCAATTTTTTGTTTGGTCGAAAAAAAAAATAAAACACCTGAAGATGGTTTTGCACAATGTGCTGCTGAAATGTACGCCGCGCGTTTATTTAACCAACAAAATAATGATCCGCACGAAATAATTTACGGTGCCGTAACAAATGGTTACGATTGGGTTTTTCTTAAATTGGAAGCTAATTTTGTTTTCGTTGATACAGATCGGTACTTCATCAACGAACTACCAAAACTTCTTGGCATTCTCCAATTTATTATTGACCAAACCGTTTATGTAAAATAATTGAGTACACCCATTTTAATTTTGAATTCTAATTAATCGAAAAAAAAACGCATTTGGTAGATAAAATTACGAAAAAATAATTCTTCCGACTTATTTTGCATTCAAATTTGTTTCAAAAAATAATTAAATTGTAAATTATGAAAAAGTTTTTTTTGTTCGCAGTTATTGCACTGTCTGCTTTCGCGACGCGCGCACAAACAGCAGACGAAATATTAGATAAACATTTCACCGCGATTGGCGGCGCTGACAAATGGAAAAAAATGGAATCTCTGCGCATGGTCGGAACGGGCACAGCGCAAGGAATGGAATTTTCCGTTACTACCACAAAAGCGCGCCCGAATAAAGCGCGCGTTGAAAGCGACATGATGGGACAAAATGTTGTCATGAGTTGCTACGATGGCACAACGTGTTGGTCGAAAACACCGTGGGGAACGATGGGCAAACCCACTAAGATGGGTGAAGCAGAACAAAAAGCGGCACAATCTGAATCGTTCGATGGTGATTTGATTGATTACAAAACAAAAGGAAGTACCGTTACATTAATTGGTAAGGATAGCGTTGAAGGCGCTAAATGTTTTAAATTAAGCTTGAAAAAAGCATCTGGTGATGAAAAATTTTATTACGTCAATGCGAAAACGTATTTGATTGATATGGTTCAAGCAATTTCAACGCGCGGACCAAACAAAGGGATGAGCGAAACGCTGCTCAGTGATTATAAAGATGTGAATGGATTAAAAATGCCGTACAGCATAGAAACGAAAATGAAGGGTGAAACAGTTTTCAATTTAAAATTCGATACCATCGAGGTAGATCCGAAAATTGATGCGACTGTTTTTGTATTTCCTAAATAAAAACTAACTATTCAGCTGTTTTCAATTGAAACGCTGATTGAGCAGAAAAACACAGGTTGTCGCAGATTTCTTTTAAAATCTGTGTTTGTCTGCTCAATCTGCTGAATACGCGTTTACATTGATAAACTTTAAAACCGTCTTTACGCACAGGAAAGACGGTTTTTT
>JAYVVO010000314.1:0-4480 GCA_043786955.1 Saprospiraceae bacterium | reverse complement strand
AAGAAACAAAACCAAACAAATATTTTTAAGCGTGGCGTATATTTTATCCATAATAAATAGTGTGTGCTTGGAAGTTTAAGCATGCAGTTCATTGCTTTGTTTTTCATTTTTTTGATGAAAACCAATAATGTCTAATCCTATATCGTGCCTAAAGTATTTGCCTTTATATTGAACACTTTCGGCAAGCTGTTGAGAATTGTGTGCCGCTTCTTCAATCGAATCCGCCATTGCCACGCACGACATAACTCTGCCACCCGAAGTTACTAAAACGTTATTTTCGTTTAAAGTTGTACCTGCGTGAAAAATATAACTATTCGCGGTGTTTTCTGAATGTATTTGAATGCTGTCGCCCGAATTATATTTTTCTGGGTAACCGCCAGCACTTAAAACGGTTGCTAAAGTGGTGCGTTTATCGAATCGTAAGCGCATATTTTTTAAATTACCAGCCGCTGCGTTTTCAAATAAATTAACTAGATCATTTTTTAAACGCATTAAAATGACTTGCGTTTCTGGATCGCCGAGGCGACAATTATATTCAATAACGAAAGGGTTTTTTCCGACTAAAATTAATCCAAAAAAAACAATGCCCACGTAAGGTAATTTATCGGTTTGTAAACCTTTTATTGTCGGTTCTATAATCCGCCCAATAACTTTAGCCTGAATGCTTTTTGTGAAAAAATTAACGGGCGAAACAGCACCCATTCCACCTGTGTTCAAACCCGTATCACCTTCACCGATGCGTTTATAATCTTTAGCTTCAGGTAACAAAACGTAATCTTTGCCGTCCGTGAGTGCAAAAACTGAAAATTCAATTCCACTTAAAAACTCTTCAATGACTACTTTTTTACTCGCCGCACCGAATTTTCCATTCAACATTGCGTCAAGTTCCATTGTTGCGGCATTTAAATCCTCTAAAATGACGACGCCTTTACCAGCCGCTAAACCGTCGGCTTTCAAAACATACGGAGGTTTCAGGGTTTTAAGAAATACTACGCCTTGTTGCAAATTCGTAATTTCTTGATAACGTGCTGTAGGAATATTATGTCGCGCCATAAATTTTTTAGAAAACGCTTTAGAGCCCTCTAACTGCGCGCCTAATTTGGATGGACCAATAACGATTAATTTTTTATTAGAAAAAGCTGCATTGAGTGTATCGGCAAACCCTAAAACCAAAGGTTCTTCTGGTCCGATAACCACCATACCGATTTTATTGACTTTGATAAATTCAATTACAGTGTCCGTTTCGCACCAATTCAATGCTACATTTTGTGCTACTTGTGCCGTACCGCCGTTGCCAGGCGCAACAAAGAGGTTATTACATTTTTTTGAATTTCGGATGGCTAATGCTAAAGCATGCTCTCTTCCGCCACTACCAAAAACTAAAATATTCATACAATAAGGTGCAATATAATTATTTGCAGCTGCAAATGAAACACATTTAAAGAGATGTTTAGAATAAAAAAAAGAAATTGATCATAAAAAATTGGATTTAGTGTTAATTCTTTCAACATAATTAAATCTGAAAATCAGGGAATAATTTACTTTTGTATAAATAAACTGTGATATTATAGTTGTTATAAAAAAAATTTAATGCAGTAAAATGAATGAAAATATTATCTTTGCGCGCATTTTTAATTAAAACATTAAAGTACCTAACATGAAGAAAGGATTTTTATTTTTACTCGTAGCATCAAGCGCGTTGAGCGTATCGGCTCAGATAACGATGCCTCAGCCGAGCCCTGGCGCAATGTTTACACAAAAAGTGGGCTTAACCGAAATTAAATTCGATTACAGCCGCCCAGCAATGAAAGGCAGAAAAATTTTTGGCGAGTTAGTTCCGTTTGGCGAAATATGGCGCACTGGTGCGAATGGTGCGACTAAATTCACTACACTCGATTCACTCACTATTGGAGGCAAAGGTTTAGCGAAAGGAACATATGTAGTTTTAACGCGTCCTTTCAGAGATCAATGGGAAGTTATTTTTAACAAAAACCCAGACGTTTCAGTTTTTAATTACAAACCTGAAGATGATGTATTAAAACTTATTGCAAAAGTTAGTAACACAGCGGACGTTACTGAAAATTTTGAAATTACTACTGATAATGTAACTTCAAACACTTGTAATATTATTTTCAAATGGGAAAACACTAAAGCTTCATTTAATGTCGTAAATGATATTGACACTAAAATCAAAGCGCAAATTCAAGCCAAACTTGACGGACCAACAAGTGATGATTATTATGCAATGTCGCGTTATTATTTTGAAAATAGTAGGGATTTGAGTAAAGCATTAGAGTTTGCCGATTTATCGCTCGCAAAAGGAGATAAGTATTGGATTCTACGTCATAAATCGCTGGTTCAAGCAAAATTGGGTGATAAGAAAAATGCGATTGAAACCGCTAAAAAATCTTTAGAATTAGCAAAGCAAGAAAAAAATATGGATTACATCCATATGAATGATAAATCTATTTTAGAATGGTCTGCTAAATAGAATTGGGCTATTAGCTTTGAGCTGTAAATACTAATCGTGTTTAGGGCTCAAAGCTCAAAGCTCACCGCTCATAGTTTATAACATGAAAATTGCTGTTAATACCCGCTTGTTGCTTAAAGGAAAATTAGAAGGTATAGGCTATTTTAATTATGAAGTGCTGCGACGGTTAGTGCTTAATATGACAGAAGATACTTTTTATTTTATTTTCGATAGACCTTATGATACCGATTTTATTTTTGCGAAAAACGTTATTCCCATTGTTCTTTCGCCGCCAGCGCGTCATCCTCTACTTTGGTTTATTTGGTTTGAAGTGAGTGTTGCGCGCACTCTTAAAAAATTAAAACCCGATGTTTTTCTTTCGATGGATAATTATTGCACACTGAATACTAAAACGCGAACTGTTTTGGCACTGCACGATATTGCTTTTGTTCATCACCCAAGCGAAGTGCCGCGAATTGTTTTGACTTATTATAAATATTTTGTTCCTAAATTTTTAAATCGCGCGGAAAGTATAATTACTGTTTCAGAATTTTGTAAACGCGATATTCTTTCCCAGTTTAAAAATATTTCTTCCGAAAAAATTCACGTTACTTACAATGGTTGCCGCTCAGAATTTATTCCGCTGAGCGATGACGAAAAAAAAAGTATCCGCGACCAATACACGAACGGCACTCCTTACTTTATTTATGTGGGTTCCATTAATCCGCGCAAAAATATAGCTACACTCATTAAAGCGTTTGATATTTTTAAAGCACAAACAAGGAGTGATGTGAAATTGATTTTAGTAGGTAAAGTAGCATGGCAGAAAGAAAAAGTTATGACTGCCTATCAATCTGCAAAATTTAAAAACGATATTATTTTTTTGGGTTACGTTGATGCGCAAAAATTACCAGCACTACTCGGCGCAGCCTTAGCGTTGACGTATATCAGTTTGTTCGAAGGTTTTGGCGTGCCGATTATTGAAGCGATGGCGTGTGAAATTCCCGTTATAACATCTAACTGCACTGCTATGCCCGAGATTGCAAAAAATGCGGCGATTTTAGTTGATCCACACAAAGAACAAGAAATTGCGACGGCGATGCAAAATATTTATTCAGATGTTCATCTACGCACACAACTCATCGAACGTGGTAAAATACGTAAAAATGATTTTAATTGGGATGTTACAACAAAGCGCATTGTTGAAATTTTGAGAAAATTTTGAAATATTTTTTGTTTCATTCCAAGCGTTTTCATATCATAGAAGGTTTTGTGGGTTTATTTAAAATTTGTTTATTATTTATCGCAGAATGTATTGTAATTTTGGTTTCAGAAAATAGGCGATGCAAAAAGAAGGCTTAAAAAACTTTGTAACAGAATTAGAGAAAATTTGTGCAGACGTAACATCAAACTTTACAGATAAATCGCGCGCCATAGAGCAATTATTGCACGCCATCGTAATGCAAAACACATTGGCTGATAAATTAGAACTGAATAATTTTTTTGGGAGATTGGTATATTTTCAACAAAAATTTCAGTTTTCAGACGAGTTAAATAAACGCATTACCCATTTTCGTGGACTTATACATTATCTGAATTTTACAGAGAGAACTGTTAACATCGGCATCAATGTAGTAGTTGAGCTTCTTCAAAAAATTTACGATTTCGACGTTTCTTCCACTCAAATAAAATTACCTAAACTTAAAGAAAATAAAAAAACCGCTCAAACCACACTTGCTCAAGAGCAAGAAAAAAATATGCGCGTCGTCATTTATTCAGATGATAAAATTAATGAGCGATTTCGCGGTATTTTGGAAAACACATCCGAGCAAGTTTTTGTACGCTACAACGTAAAAGATGTGAATGATAAATTTGTTAGCACTATTCGCGCTATTCAGAAACAAAATTTCTATCCTTTCACTTTGGCTTTAATTGATTCGATCGTAAGCGATGAGCTAATAACTATGAACAATGAGCCGCTCCTCGCTAACAGCAGTTCATTGCTCATAG